>UROA01000001.1 GCA_900549355.1 uncultured Collinsella sp.
ACATTCTGTCCGAGCGGTTAAAAGCGGGCACGGAATTTAAACGGCTGAAAAAGGGGCATCGACCTGCGCCGATGCCCCCAACGTGGACACACATTTTGTCCTATAAGCCTATTTTGTCGGCGTGTTCAATCGCTAAAAGGAAAAACCCCACAGCCCATATGAGCTGCGGGGTTTTCCTTTGTGCCTCCGATGCGAAATGAATCGCTCAGATATTACTGATAATCGACGACGTCGATCCAGTTCTTAAGGAACTCATCGTTCACGTTGCGCTTACGAGCGAGCTCGGAAGCGGCGACGATGCTCGTCCACTGACGCACGACCTGCATGGGCATGTCGGCGCGGTCGCAGTAGAGCTCCAGGTAGGCCTCGGCCTGATCCTTGCTGTTGAGGGCAAAGAGCAGGTAGGTGGTGGCAACGTCGGCAGCAGGGGAGCCCTGGGTGGCGTGTGCCCAGTCGCAGACGTACAGCTGGCCGTCGTCGCCGACGATGACGTTGGAGGGGTTGAAGTCGCCGTGGCAGACCTTGAACTCCTTGGTCATGCCGTCCAGACGCTCCTGAAGGTTGTAGCGCGTGGTGGCATTGAGCTGATCGAGGCTGTCGATCATGCGGGCGAACTTGTCGCGCTGACGGTTGAGCAGCGGGGAGGTGTAGCCGTGGATCTCGATCTGGAGGTCGACGAACATCTCGAGGTACTCTCCGAAGCGCTGGGGCTCGGCAGTCATCTTCTCGGCAAGGGTGGTACCCGGGACCTTCTCGGTCACGAGCGCCCAGCCGTTAGCGTTCTCGAGCTGGGAAACCTCGAGAGCCTTGGGGCTGCGGATGCCGCACTCATTGATGCGGGCAAGATTCAAAGCCTCGTTGAACACGTCGGAGACAGGCTTGGTCTCGTTAAAGACCTTGACGATCTTGTCGCCCAGGTCGTAAACGACCTTGTTGCCACGGCGGACGAGCTCGGTCTTGGAATCGGGTAGCAGCATGGTTGCATCCTTTCAACGATGCGATAGAAGCGACGGCGGGGGGGTGTGAAACACCCGTGCACCCCCGCCGTTAAAAACCGTGCTAAAACTAGCAGACGGCGTAGTCCTGGGGCTCGCGGCCGTAGTAGGCGTCCAGGTAGAGCTCCTTGATCTCGCTCATGAGCGGGTAGCGCGGGTTAGCGCCGGTGCACTGGTCGTTGAATGCCTGTTCGGTCATCTCGTCGAGGGTGTCGAGGAAGTACTGCTCGTCAACACCGTAGTCGGCGATGGTCTTCTTGACGCCGATGAAGTCCTTGAGCTCCTCGAGCTTCGTGATGAAGTTCTCGAAGACCTCCTTGTCGTCCTTGCCCTCGATGCCGCAGTACTTGGCCATCTCGGCGTAGTTGTGCAGCGCGTTGGGGTAAGGATACTGGGAGAAGGTACCCATCTTGACGGGAGCCTCGGCGGCGTTGTAGCGCATGACGCGAGTCAGGATGACGGCGTTGGCGAGGCCGTGGGGCAGGTGATGGAAGGCGCCGAGCTTGTGGGCCATGGAGTGGTTGAGGCCCAGGAAGGCGTTGGCGAAGGCCATACCGGCCATGCAGGAGGCGTTGTGCATCTCCTCGCGGGCATGCGGGTCCTTGGCGCCGTTCGTGAAGCTGGAGGGCAGGTTCTCAAAGACGAGCTTAGCGGCGCGCTCGGAGAGGCCCTTGGTGTAGTCGGAAGCCATGATGGAGACGTAGGACTCGATGGCGTGAGTCATGACGTCGATGCCGGAGGCAGCGGTCAGGCCGCGCGGGGCGGTCATGCAGTTGTCGGCGTCGACGATAGCCATGTTGGGGAGCAGCGCGTAGTCGGCGAGCGGCCACTTGATGCCGGTCTCCTTGTCGGTGATGATGGCGAACGGCGTGCACTCGGAGCCGGTACCCGAAGAGGTCGGGACGGCGACGAAGTAGGCCTTCTTGCCCATCTCGGGGAAGGTGAAGATACGCTTGCGGATGTCCATGAAGTCCATGGCCATGTCCTCAAACTTGCACTCGGGGTGCTCGTACATCATCCACATGATCTTGCCGGCGTCCATAGCGGAGCCACCGCCGACGGCGATGATGACGTCAGGCTCAAAGAGAGCCATCTGCTTGGCACCGCGACGTGCGCACTGCAGCGACGGATCGGGCTCGACGTCGTAGAAGCAGTCGTGGGCGATGCCCATCTCGTCGAGCTTGGCCTCGATGGCGCGAGTGTTGCCATTCTTGAAGAGGAACTGGTCGGTGACGATGAAGGCACGCTTCTTGCCCATGACGTTGCCCAGCTCGTCGAGGGCGACGGGCGTGGAACCCTTCTTGAAGTAGACCTTCTCGGGAGCGCGGAACCATAGCATGTTCTCACGGCGCTCGGCCACAGTCTTAACGTTGATCAAGTGCTTCACCCCAACGTTCTCGGAGACGGAGTTGCCGCCCCAGGAGCCGCAGCCCAGGGTCAGAGACGGCTTCATGCCAAAGTTGTACAGGTCACCGATGCCGCCGTGCGAGGACGGGGTGTTGATGACGATACGGCAGGCCTTCATGACGTGCTCGAACAGGCTGATCTTCTCGGCCTGGGCGGGGTGCACGTACAGAGAGGCGGTGTGGCCCGGGCCACCGGCGAGCACCAGGTGCTCGGCCTTGTCGACGGCCTCCTGGAAGTCCTTGGCGTGGTACATGGCCAGGACCGGGGAGAGCTTCTCGTGGGAGAACTCCTCCTTGGCGGGGTCGGTGGAGGTGACCTCGGCGATCAGAATCTTGGTCTTGGCGGGAACCTCGATGCCGGCGAGCTCGGCGATCTTGGCGGCAGCCATGCCGGGGATGCGGTGGTCGAGAGCGCCGTTCTTGAACATGGCGGCACGCAGGGCCTCCATCTCGGCACCCTGCTTGACGAAGTAGCAGCCGCGCTTCTGGAACTCGGCCTTAACCTGGTCATAGATGGTGTCGATGACGGTCACGGACTGCTCGGAAGCGCAGATCATGCCGTTGTCGAAGGTCTTGGAGTGGATGATGGAGTTGACGGCGAGCAGCACGTCGGCGGTGTCGTCGATGACGACCGGGGTGTTACCGGCGCCAACGCCCAGGGCGGGCTTGCCCGAGGAGTAAGCGGCCTTGACCATGCCCGGGCCACCGGTGGCGAGGATGATGTCGACGTCGCGCATGACCATGTTGGTCAGCTCGATGGAGGGGACATCGATCCAGCCGATGATGCCCTCGGGGGCGCCGGCCTTAACGGCGGCGTCAAGCACGAGCTTGGCGGCGGCGATGGTGCACTTGGCGGCAGCCGGGTGCGGGGAGATGATGATGGCGTTGCGGGTCTTCAGGCAGATCAGCGTCTTGAAGATCGCGGTGGAGGTGGGGTTGGTCGTCGGGATGACGGCGCCCACGATGCCGATGGGCTCGGCGATCTTGGTGATGCCGTAAGCCTCGTCGCGCTCCAGGACACCACAGGTCTTGGTGTTCTTGTAAGCGTTGTAGATGTACTCTGCGGCGTAGTGGTTCTTGATGACCTTGTCCTCAAGAACGCCGCGGCCGGTCTCCTCGATGGCCATCTTCGCCAACGGGATACGAGCCTTGTTGGCGGCCATGGCGGCCTCATAGAAGATCTTGTCGACCTGCTCCTGCGTGTACGTAGCAAAAAGCGCCTGGGCCTCTCGCATCTGAGCGAGCTTAGCCTCAAGCGCCTCTACGTTGTCCACAATTGCGGGAGTAGTGTTTTCCGGTGACTTTTTCACCATTTGTGTCTCCTTGCGATCGGAGATTTACCCTACGCCTTGCATGATAGCAAGAAATTATTCGGCGAACGGTAAGATTCCCGTAAAAGGCACACTAAAACGCTTCAACTAGATGAACCGTTTCAACTAATGATGCACCGTCCCACTCATTGGGGACAGACTTACATGAGTGCTTTCACTCATTTGGGACAGACATTGTTTTGCCATTTTGCCGCTCTGGACCTGTTTTTGCCGCTCATTGGATATAAATAGGTCACAGGCTCAGCATTTCGCGTTCCTTCTCTCCTTTTAGGTGTTGCCTGTTCAGTTTTGAAAGGAGAGATTATGCCTCGACGCGCCCGCGCCGTTTCGCTCACTGGCTACTACCATGTCTTTGATCGTGGCAACTCCAAACAGATTATTTTTGAAGATGACTCCGACCGTTATCGTTTCTTATCGGATATCTCGGACAGGTTCGCGCGCCATAAAGTGGCGGTGTTGGCTTGGTGCCTTATGGACAATCACTTCCATTTGATGGTTGATGATCCATGCGACAACCTTTCAAAGGCAATGCAGTGCGCATTGACGGCATATGCTAAGTATTTCAATGGGAAAACGGGGAGAGCGGGGCATCTGTTTGACAATCGCTATTCGCGGGTCGCGGTTGAGTCGGATACGCAGGCGGTACAGCTGCTCGATTATATCCATCTTAATCCTGTGAAAGGCGCGCTCGACTCGCTCGAGGCATACCGTTGGTCAAGCTACAAGGCATACCAGCTGGGCTACGATCCCTTTGACACCTGTGATGCGGCCCCCATGCTCGATATTGTCGGCGGGTCTCGTCGTTATTGCGAGCATCTCGAGGAAGTTGCCGGGCGCATCTGGTCAGTGGAGGTTCTTCCACGCCGGCGGATCCCCGATGAGGAGGCCTTTTCCGTCGCGCGCGAAGTCCTGCCGAGCATAGATCCTGCGCTGCTCAAGGCTCTGCCACGCCCCGAACGCGATGCCTGTCTTCTGAGGCTCAGGCGGGCGCATCTCACGGTCAAGCAAATTGCCCGTATCACCGGTATCGGCGCTACAAGCGTGACCAAGGCCACCATAGGCTGGAATGAGGCAGCGTGAGACAGGGGGGGGCGAACCGCTGCCGGCATGCGTCATGTCTGTCCCAAATGCGTGAAAGCACTCATGTAAGTCTGTCCCCAATGAGTGCAAAAAAGCGCCCTCCACATGAGAGGACGCCTTTGGTAAGTTCTATGTGAACGCGAGGTCTTTGACCCGGAGAGTCCGAGGTACTTGTTGGTAAGACCTTATTTAGGAGCGCGCAACCTTGCCGGACTTGAGGCAGGTGGAGCAAACGTTCATCTTGCGACGGTGACCATCGACGACGACGTAGACGCGCTGGATGTTGGGGCGGAACTTACGGTTGGTGACGCGGTGAGAGTGGCTGATGGAGCGACCGGCAACGGGGTGCTTACCGCAAACTTCGCAAACTTTGGACATAACTGACCCTCCTTGGGCGACAAACGAACATGTCGCGTTAACAAACAAGCCTGAACTATAGCACAGAAGTCGCTCCCTGTGCGCAATCTACACAGAGATATTCCTCTTTTGGCGATAGTGCCCACGCCACGGCCCTGGACGTAGATCCGATTTGCGTGCAGCAGAGGGGATTATGCCAGCTCGTGCGTGTGTTTTCAAGCTCGTCCCACAAATATATATAGGTTTATGGAGCATTGGGCTCCGTTTACGGATTGCTCTGTATTTATGCTCGCAATTAAGCTCGAGGTTGGCTACACTATCCCTTGACCATTAAAGGGGTACGAGATACCCACATGGAATTACATAGCTGCCAAAGAGCAGCCTTTCCTGTGGGTGTCTGGTCCGCTTTAAGCGGTCGGGCATCTATTTTTTTGACTGTGTCAGCAGTCAAGACATGTGAGGAAGGAGATCGATGGGCACGACTTCCCCCAAGGCGGTCATCATGGACGAGACCGCCGTCAATCGAGCGATGACCCGCATCGCGCACGAGATTCTCGAGCGCAACGAGGGCTGTGAAGACCTCGCTCTGGTCGGCATCGTCACGCGCGGCGACCTTCTGGCAAAGAAGCTCGCCGAGGAGATCAAGGAGATCGAGGGTGTCGACGTTCCGCTCGGCAGCCTGGACATCAGCTTCTATCGCGATGACTATGCGACTAATTTCGCTCCCGCGATCCACGCTACCAACATTCCCTTCAGCGTCGACGGCAAGCGCGTCGTGCTGGTGGACGACATCCTGTACACGGGTCGCACCATCCGCGCCGCTCTGGACGCCGTTATGGACCTGGGTCGTCCGAGCCGAGTCGAGCTGGCAGTTCTCGTTGACCGCGGTCACCGCGAGCTCCCTATCTCGCCGGACTTTGTCGGCAAGAACGTTCCCTCGTCGCACGAGGAGAACGTGCACCTATATATGAAGGAAGTCGACGGCCGCACCGCTGTCGAAATCAACGACGTCGCGCCGGGTTCCCACGTGGGCTCCGCGCCGCTGGGAGGTGAGTAGTACCGTGGCGTTCAATCATAAGCATCTGATCGACATTACCGAGTACTCCGAAGAGGACATCAAGCTCATCCTCGAGACCGCCAAGGCGTTCTCCGAGGTCAACGAGCGTGCCATCAAGAAGGTCCCCACGCTCAAGGGCAAGACCATCGTCAACATGTTCAACGAGCCCTCGACGCGTACCCGCAGCTCTTTCGAGCTCGCCGAGAAGCGTCTTTCGGCCGATAGCCTCAACTTCGGCGGCTCCTCGACCTCCACGGTCAAGGGCGAGAGCCTCGTCGATACCGTCGAGACCCTCAACGCCTACAAGATCGACTGCATCGTCGTGCGCGACAAGCACGCCGGTGCTCCCTACATCGTCACCCAGAATTCGCCCGCGAGTGTTATCTGCGCCGGCGACGGTAAGCACAATCACCCCACGCAGGCTCTGCTCGACCTGTACACCATCTGGGAGCACAAGGGTGACTTCCACGGTCTGAAGGTCGCCGTCGTCGGCGACATCGCCCACTCCCGCGTCTGCGGCTCGCTGATCCCCGCGTTGAAGATCATGGGCTGCGAGACCTACGCCGTCGCTCCCGGCACGCTGCTGCCGCCGGCGCCCGAGGTTCTGGGCTGCGACCACGTGACGAGCGACCTCGATTCCGTCCTGCCCGAGCTGGACGTCGTCTACATGCTGCGCGTACAGCAGGAGCGCCTCGAGGGTGCCCCGTTCCCGACCATTCGCGAGTACCACAAGCTCTTCGGCCTGACCAAGGACCGCGAGAAGCTCATGAAGCCCGACGCGATCATTTGCCACCCGGGCCCCATTAACCGCGGCGTCGAGTTCGACTCCTATATGGCCGACCACCCGCAACGCTCCGTCATCCTGGAGCAGGTCTACGCCGGTATCTGCGTGCGTATGGCTATCCTGTATCTGCTGCTTGGAGGTGCCGATAATGGCCTTGCTTCTTAAGAATGCCCACGTCGTCGACCCGTCCGTCGAGCTTGACGGTGTCGTTGACGTCCTGATTGACGGCGACAAGATCGCCGAGGTTGGCGAGAACCTCGCCGCCGAGGGAGCCGAGGTCCGCGACCTTTCCGGTAAGTACCTCGTCCCTGGCCTGGTGGACATGCACGTCCACCTGCGTGAGCCCGGCTACGAGGTCAAAGAGGACATCGAGAGCGGCACCCGCGCGGCTGCCAAGGGCGGCTTCACCGGCGTGTGTGCCATGCCCAACACCGACCCCGTTACAGATAACGGTACCGTCGTTGAGTTCGTCAAGTCCCGCGCTGCCGAGGTCGGCCACTGCCGCGTCTATCCTTCTGGCGCCATGACCCGCGGTCTTAAGGGCGAGGCTATGTCCGAGATGGGCGATATGGTCGCCCACGGTGCCGTCGCCTTCACCGACGACGGTCGCGGCGTGCAGGGTGCAGGCATGCTCCGTCGCTGCATGGACTACGGCAAGATGTTCGGCAAGGTCTTTATGAGCCATTGCCAGGACGAGGACCTGGTTGGTCACGGCCAGATCAACGAGGGCAAGGTCTCTACTCGTCTGGCCCTCGAGGGCTGGCCGGCGGCAGGCGAGGAGCTGCAGATCGCTCGCGATATCGAGATCGCCAAGCTGACCGGTGCCAAGCTGCACATCCAGCACATCTCCACCGCGCATGGCCTGGAGCTCGTGCGTGCCGGTAAGGCAGCTGGCGTGCAGGTCACCTGCGAGGCCACCCCGCACCACATGTTCCTGACCGAGAACGACCTGGACGAGACCTACAACACCTCGCTCAAGGTCAATCCGCCGCTGCGTACCGATGAAGATGCCGAGGCAATCCGTCAGGGCGTCATCGACGGCACCGTAGACGTCATCGTCACCGACCACGCTCCCCACACCCCGTGGGAGAAGGCTCGCGAGTTCGAGCTTGCGCCCTTCGGCATGATCGGCCTCGAGACCTCGCTGGCGCTCGTGCTTACCGAGCTGGTCAACACCGGTAAGATGGGCATGGGCCGCATGGTCGAGCTCATGGCCATCAAGCCGCGCGAGATCCTGGGTCTGGACCAGGTTCAGGTCAAGGCGGGCTCCGTTGCCGACCTGACCGTGTTCGATCCCACCGCCACCTGGACGGTCGGCGAGGACGGCTACGAGTCGCGCGCCGAGAACTCCGGTTTTGCCGGCCGCACGCTCACCGGTCGTGCCACCGATGTGTTTGTCGGCGGTAAGCAGACGCTTGCCGACGGCTGCATCTGCTAGCATAACCTTATCGCTTTTGTGCGCGGCGCCCTTGCGGTGCCGCGCTTTCTGTTCGCCTGAACCATGCAACCGCATGGGGGATTGGAGCGTCTATGCCCACACCTTCCACTGCACGCATGCACGACTTCGAGGTCGTCTCGAACCAGGAGATCGCCGACGGCATCTTCTCGCTCGTTATCTCGGCCCCCAAGCTTGCAAGTGCGCTCAAGCCCGGTCAGTTCGTGAATATCGCCGTGCCGGGCGATGCTTCCTCGCTGCTTCGCGTGCCCCTGAGCTTCTATCGCGCCGACGCCGAGGCCGGCACCGTCGAGCTGTGGTACGCCGTCGTGGGCGATGATACCCGCCGTCTGTCACAGATGGCCCCTGGCTCCACCTCTAACTTGCTGGGCCCTGGCGGCCGCGGCTGGCTTGTGCCCGAGGGCACCAGGAAGGCGTTGCTCGTCGCCGGCGGCATTGGCGTTCCGCCCGTGCTCTGCCTGGCCGGCATGCTTGCCGAGCAGGGCGTGGACGTTGACGTATGCCTGGGCTTTGGTACCGCGTCCAAGGCCGTGGGCGTCGACGAGTTCCGCGCGCTGGGAGCCACGGTCAACGTGTGCACCGACGACGGCTCGTTGGGCATGCACGGCTTCTGCACCGATCCTGCCGCCGAGCTGCTCGGCGAGGGCGGTTACGACTACGTCGCCAGCTGTGGTCCCGCCGTCATGATGAAGAAGGTTGCCGAGGCTGCCGCCGAGGCCGGCGCGTACTGCGAGGTGTCGCTCGAGCGCATGATGAGCTGCGGCTTTGGTGCCTGCAACACCTGCAATGTCGAGACGGTCGACGGTATGAAGGGCGCCTGCATGTGCGGCCCCGTGTTTGATGCTTCCAAGGTGGTGGTCTTCTAGTGGGTACCGTGAACATGGCCGTCGATTTCGGCGGCGTCAAGATGCAGAACCCCATCAACACCGCAGCCGGTACCTTTGGCTACGGTTGGCAGTTCCAGAACTTCTTCGATGTCTCCCAGCTGGGTGCCATCACCACCAAGGGCTGCGCTGCCGAGCCCTGGCCCGGCAATCCCGCACCCCGCATGGCCGAGATCCCCGGCGGCATGATCAATTCCGTGGGCCTGCAGAACCCCGGTGTGGCCGCTTTCGCCCGCGAGTCCGGTCCGTGGCTCGAGCAGCTCTCCAAGGACGGTTGCCAGGTCATTTGCCAGGTTGCCGGTCATTCCGTGGACGAGTTTGTCCGTGCGCTCGAGATGTATGTCGAGCTGTGCCCCTGGGCTGCCGGCTATGAGATCAACGTGAGCTGCCCCAACATTGCCGCCGGCGGTGCCGCCATGGGCTCCACGCCCGAGGGCGCCTCTTCCGTCATGGCCGCCTGCCGCAAGGGGACCGACAAGCCGCTGTTTGTGAAGATGGCCCCGGTCAACGTCGCCGAGATCGCCAAGGCCCTCGAGGCCGCAGGCGCCGACGGCCTTTCGGTCATCAACTCCATCCAGGGTATGGCCATCGACGTTCACACCCGCAAGTCGCGTGTGGCCAAGCCCAAGGGCGGCCTTTCGGGCCCGCTGTGCCACCACATCGCCGTGCGTATGGTCTGGGAAGTCGCTCAGGCTGTCGATATCCCCATCAACGGCGTCGGCGGCGTCATGACCGGTGAGGACGCGGCCGAGTTTATCCTGGCTGGCGCCACCTGCGTATCGGTCGGTATGGCCAACTTCGTCGATCCGTGCGCTTCGCTCAAGATCGTGCGCGAGCTCGAGGCCTGGGCCGAGTCCCAGGGCGTGAAGGACATTAACGAGCTGGTAGGTGCTTTCGAATGCTAGAGACCGATGCCCGCGACCGCGTTATCGTCGCCCTCGACTGCGACCGTGAGCGTGCACTCGAGCTCGCCCATGAGCTTTCGGGCCATGCCGCCTGGCTTAAGGTGGGCATGACGCTCTATTACGCCGAGGGTCCCGAGATCGTCAAGACCTTTAAGGACCTGGGCTTTAAGGTCTTCCTCGACCTTAAGTTCCATGACATTCCGCATCAGGTGCGCGGTGCCGCTCGCTCGGCCTCGCTTGCCGGTGCCGACCTGCTTTCGGTTCACGGCTTGGGGTCGGGTGCTATGCCCGCCCCCTGCCGTGCCCAAGGCGACGATAGTTGGGGTTGCTGGCCCCCCCCCCTGCCGTGAGGGTGCCGAGGAGGCACGCGAGGATCGAGCCAAGCTCGTCGCCATCACCGTGCTTACGAGCATGAATCAGGATGCGTTGAGCGAGATCGGCGTCGAGTTGCCCGTTGCCGAGGAGGCCGCCCGTCTGGCAAAACTCGCCCAGGCCAACGGTATCGACGGCATCGTGTGCTCGCCGATGGAGGCTCATGACATGCGTGAGCTGCTGGGCCCCGATGCGCTGATTGTGACCCCGGGCGTGCGTCCGGTTGGCGCCGCGTTGGGCGATCAGTCCCGCGTGGCCACGCCTTCCCAGGCTATCGAGCGCGGCGCGAGCCATATCGTGGTTGGCCGCCCCATTACCGGCGCCGATGATCCGGTTGCCGCGTTTGACGCCATCGTTGCCGAGCTGGTCGAAAACGTCGCATAAAAGATTCCCTTAAGTCACCACTTTTGGGTCTCATTAGCACAAATTAGCCCCTGTGCCTGCGAAAACTTTCCCATCCTTTGTGTGGAATCGCAGGTCAGGGGCTCATCTTTTAGCGCGATATATTGCACTTTTTGCGGGTATCGTCTAACCTATGGAGCCGCGATTGAGCATTTTGTACGTTTTACGTGCTAAAATGCCAAATATTGAATCAGATATAACCCAACTATTTGGAGGTACGAATGGCACTCCCTCAGCTTACCGATGAGCAGCGCAAGCAGGCTCTTGAGAAGGCTGCCGCCGCACGTCACGCTCGCGCAGAGCTCCGTGAGCAGATCAAGAAGGGCGAGAAGTCCCTCGAGTCCGTGCTCAACTCCGATGACCCCATTGCTTCCCGCATGAAGGTTTCCACCCTCATCGAGTCTCTCCCCGGTTATGGCAAGGCTAAGGCCGCCAAGATCATGGAGGAGCTCGGCATCTCCGCTACCCGTCGCGTCCAGGGCCTTGGCGTCCGTCAGCGCGAGCAGCTCCTCGAGCAGCTGACCAAATAAGTGAGCGCTCAGGATTCAAAGCTCTTTGTGATTTCTGGACCGTCAGGCGCGGGCAAGGGCACGCTCGTCACTCGTGTACGCGAGCGTCGCTCTAACCTGGGCCTGACGGTTTCGGCTACCACGCGAGCCCCACGCAAAGGCGAGGTCGATGGCGTCAATTACTTTTTCCTGACGCGCGAGGAGTTCGACCGCCGCGTGGCAAACGGTGAGTTTGTTGAGTGGGCCGAGGTCCACGGTAACTGCTACGGCACGTTGGTGAGCGAGGTCCAGTCCAAGCTCGCCTCTGGTTCGTCTCTTATCTTGGAGATCGATGTCCAGGGTGCCCTGCAGGTCAAGGAGCGTTTTCCCGAGGCCGTGCTGATCTTTATCAAGCCACCCTCGCTCGAGGTGCTCCGCGAGCGTTTGGTCGGTCGCGGTACCGAGACGCCCGAGACGATCGAGCTGCGTATGGCAAACGCCGCCCATGAGCTTGCCCTTGCCGACCGCTACGACGACGTCGTGGTGAATGACGATCTCGACCGCGCGACCGATGAACTCGTTCGCGTTCTCGATATGCATGAAAGGATCTGAGGTCCGTGTCCGTTGTAAAGCCTTGCATTGACGATCTTCTGGAGAAGACCGATCACAACCGTTTCCTGCTCGCTTCGCTTGCCTCCAAGCGTGCCTGCGACATCAATAGTATGCTGCGTGGCCAGCATAACCGCGTGCTTGCCGTTCAGGATGTCGACGACATCACCATCGCGCTCTCCGGCGCCGATACCATCTCGATGGCTATGGACGAGATCGTCGACGGCGATATTTCCTACGACGAGGCCCGTTACGAGAAGGCGCTCGGCCATAAGGTTGTTGAAGCCTAAATGGCAGCTCGCGTCTGCCTGGTCCACTATCACGAGGTTGGACTGAAGGGCAAGAACCGCGCACATTTTGAGCATATCCTCATGGATAACATTAAGGCGGCTTTGGCCGCCTTTTCCGTGAATGCCGTGTCTCGAATTTCCGGTTATATCCTCGTGACCTTTAACGAGCATCAGGCCGACGAGGCGGCGTGTGTCATCCGCACCGTCCCCGGCGTTGCTCGTGTATCCCTGGCGTACCACACCAACCGCGACCCGCAGGAGTACTGCGCCGCCGCCGTCAAGGCGCTGCGCGAGTTTGGCCCCTTCGATTCGTTTAAGGTTCACGCCAAGCGCTCCAATACCGACTATGAGCTCACCTCGATTGATATCAATCGTCAGGTGGGCGAGGTGCTGTGCGAGGCCTTCCCCGATAAAAAGGTTCAAATGCACGACCCCGATGCGATGGTGCACGTACTGGTGGTCCAGGGTAGCGTTTACGTGTATGCGCGCTCGGAGCGTGGCGTGGGCGGTCTGCCGGTGGGTTCTGCCGGCAAGGTCGTGACGCTTCTGTCGTCGGGCATCGATTCTCCGGTGGCGACCTGGATGCTCGCGCGTCGCGGCGCGGTGTGCGTGCCGGTACATTTCTCCGGTCGTCCGCAGACGCCCGATACGAGCGAGTATTTGGTGCAGGACATCATCCGTGCGCTTGAACCGGGTGTCCAGATCGGCCGTCTGTACGTGGTGCCGTTTGGCGATTGCCAGCGTGAGATTTCGGTCACCTGCCCCAGCAACCTGCGCGTGATTATGTATCGCCGCATCATGTATTCGGTTGCCGAGCGCATCGCGCATATCGAGGACGCTAAGGCCATCGTGACCGGCGAGTCGCTCGGTCAGGTTGCCTCCCAGACGCTCGAGAACATCATGGCCGTCAACGAGGCTGTGAAGATTCCCGTGTTCCGTCCGCTCATCGGGTCCGACAAGCAGGAGATCATTGCGCGCGCTCAGGAGATCGGTACGTTCGATATATCTACTGAGGCAGCGCCCGACTGCTGCACGCTGTTTATGCCGCGCCGTCCCGAGACGCACGCCAAGCTCGATGCCGTGCACGAGGCCTGGGAGCTGTTCGACCACGAGGAGATGGTCGAGCGCCTGCTTAAGCAGACCGAGTACATCGACTTCTCCAGCAACACGTATAAGGCCCCTAAGACCTTAAAACGCAAACATTCGGAGCTTGCTCCGCGTGAGATTTACCAAGATCACGAGTAATTGCCTGCATAGACCGACGATGCGCCTGTATCGTCGGTCTTTTGCTATCTGGGCAAATGATGCCAAGATGTTCATTCGCTGACGTGTGGCTGAATAAATGGACATGTTCGCGCAAGGTTTTGGTCAGCTTTTGGTTTGACCGCGAAAACTGGTGTGGACGTGCGGAAGCTGCGGCGTTCGTTTCCTGACACGATGGTGTTGGGAGGTGTTTGCTATGGCGCAGCGCGAGCAGCACGAACGGGTTAAACGGATGGACTGCTGGGCAGAAAAGCTGCTCGGCCATAAGGCGGTGGTCGTGGCGACCCTGGTTGTCATTGCCGCCGCGAGCGGCTTGGCGATGGCGGGCTTTGGTGGCGAGTCCGGAGGCGTGTCGTTTGAGCGGGCTGGGGGCTCGGGCTCATCGGCGGAGCCGGGTTCTGGCGCTGATTTGCATGATCGTGAGTCTGATGGGTCTTCGCACAAAGCTTCTGCCGAATTAGAGGTCTATGTCGATGTCGATGGCGCCGTTGTGTCGCCCGGAGTGTACCGGCTTATGGATGGCGCGCGGGTGGCACAGGCAATTGATGCCGCTGGAGGATTGACACCCGAGGCAGATGTGACAGGGCTCAATCGGGCATCCAAGGTCGCAGACGGACAAAAAATATACGTACCAAAGGTGGGGGAGCAGCAGACGTTTCCCGCGGGCGGGGGAGCCGATGGCGGAGCTGTCTTGGCTTCGGGTGCGAATGATGTGGCAGGGCTCGTCAACATCAATACGGCAAGCGCGGCGGAGCTGCAGACGCTTTCGGGCATTGGGCCTTCTATGGCGCAGTCGATAATCGACGAGCGCTCGAAGAATGGCCCCTTCGCCTCGGTCGATGATCTGATGCGCGTATCTGGCATCGGTGAAAAGAAGCTTGCCAAAATCAAAGATTGTATCTGCGTATGAGCGCGCCCAAGCACGAGCATGTGATACCCTCGCGGCCCCTCATGCCATGGACGATGGCCTTGTGTGCCGGCCTGTGCGTTAGCTGTGTCTTGGTGCTCAACGTGGCCGCCGATGCGGTACTGGGGGAGCAGACATCGGCGGTCGGACCGCTTGTAGTAATTTCGGTTGCGGCGTCGCTGTGCATGGTGCTGGCTCGATCTTGGGAGCGACTTGTCCTGTGGAAACGTTGGCTATATGCCGCAGCTATCGGTTTGCTTGCGGGCTCGATTGTTTCGGCGTGGTGGGCTGTGGGTGCGCTAAGTGCCACGAAGGCGCTTGACGGTCGAGCGGCAAGCAGTCTCGAGTTTGTCGTGCAGGGTGATCCGTCCATAAACGATGAGACGTATTCCTACACCTGCGAAACGTGCGTGGACGGCAGGCGCTTGGGTGAGGTTCGTCTGTCGTGCGACCGCGAGCTTGGTGCCTGGTCTCATGTGCGTGTTATCGGCCGCGTTTCGCGCTTTGAGAACGATGCGTATGGGCGCTCGCGCGTGCTCCGAGGCGAGGTGCGTAAGGTTAAAGCCGTTCGGATTGTGTCGGTCGATGAGGGCTCTCCGGGGCCGCTGCTTCGGCTGCGAAATGGTCTGCTTGCGTCCATCGCGCCTGCGACCGACCCGGCGCGTGCACTCATAGCCGGTGTCGTCTGCGGTCGTTCGGCCGAGCTGCGCGCCCAGCCGGCGGGCGACTGGTTTTCGGTAACGGGCACCGCGCATCTCATCGCTGTCTCGGGCAGCCATCTTGCCATCGTGGGGTTTGTGATTGAGAGCGCCCTTCAAAAGACGCGCTTCTCTCGTGGACTTCAGCGGGGGCTGCTGGTGCTGGCCCTTGCTGCCTATGCCGTCTTTACGGGCGCTTCGCCTTCGGCCGTGCGCGCGTGCTGTATGGTTGCGGCGACGCTTGTCGCCAACGACGCCGGACGTCGTCGGCATGGCCTCTCGGCTCTGTTTGTGACCATGGCAATCTTTGTGTTGCTGCGTCCGACGGTATTGTTTGAGATGGGTTTTCAGCTTTCGTGCGCCAGCGTATTTGCCATCCTTTGTTTTTGCCCCTACGCCACCTACGCCTTGGTTGAGCTGGGCGTGCCCTCGGGGTTTGCCAGTATTTTGTCCGTCACACTGTGCTCGCAGCTGGCGACGCTTCCCATTACCATTCCTGCCTTTGGTACGTTCTCGCTTATTGCTCCGCTGTCGAATGCGGTCATCGGTCCGGTGGTGAGCTTACTGCTCGCTGTGTCGATCGTGCTGGTTCCCTTTTCGCTCGTAGCGCCGTTACAGGCTTGGGCGCTCGTCGTACCCATGATTGCTGCCCGGTGCGCACTTTTCTTTGAGCAGCTGTTTGCCGCCGTGCCGGGTGCATCCGTTAGTGTGCCGCCCGATAGCATGTGGATTTATCTAGTTCCATGTTTGCTGGCGGTCCTTTTGGTCTGGTGGCCACGTCCCCGCGCACGCCCTATGGCGGCGGGGCTGCTGTGTTTGGTATTTGCAGCGGGTGTTCCGTATGTCTATTGGGATCGATTCGCGCCGCCTTCGGTGACGGTGCTCGATGTGGGCCAGGCCGATTCGATTCTTATCCGCCAAGGTGGGACCGTGGCGCTCGTCGACTGTGGGCTTGATGAACGCGTGGTGTCGGCGTTGGTTCGCAATAACGTGCACCATATCGACGCCGTCTTCGTGACGCATTGGGACAAAGACCATTGGGGTGGCCTTCCCGATGTGCTCGATCAGTTTTCAGTTGGAACCATTGCGGTCGCGGCTAATGCGTTGGAGGATGCGCCCGCTGAGGTCCTAAATCGCCCGGGCGTAACGTACCGGCAGGTGGCTCGCGGGGACGCGATCGATATCGGCGCATTTCGGGCTCGTGTGTTGTGGCCGTTTGACACGGTGGATGGCGAGGGCAATGAAGACTCGCTTGTCTTGCTGCTCAGTTATGTCCAAGGAGGCCAGAGTCTCCGCATGCTACTCACCGGCGATGCCGAGCTCGATCAGGAACGCGAGTTTGTACAGGAGGTGGGGGATATCGATGTGCTCAAGCTGGGACATCACGGCTCAAAGGTTTCTGTCGACACAGACCTGCTGGGCACGCTTAAGCCCGAGCTCTCTATCGCGAGTGCGGGTGAGGGCAACCGCTACGGCCATCCATCCGATGTCTGCATCGATGCGGTTCGCGATGCGGGCGGCGCATTCGCTTGCACTATCGAGCGAGGAGACATTACCGTCACGCCGACTGCGAAGGGCTTTGCGATGCGATCCCAGCGGCCGTGATGACATCGTTGGCGCGCGGTGGACCCCTGGGCTAAAATGGCACGGAACGAATACGAAGACCTGCGGGAGGGGAGCGCAATGTCCGAAATCGGTCTGCTGCCGGCATATCTGATCGTCGGTACCGACGGAGTCAAGCGCGATCACGCCGTCTCGCGTATGAAAGCGCGTCTGGAAAAGACGGGCATGGTCGAGTTCAACCTCGACGAGCGCGACATGACCAAGGACCCCGATATCGAGTCCATTATCGGATCGCTTAACACCTTTCCGATGGGCAGCGAGTTTCGCCTGGTAATCCTTGACGGCTGCTCAAAGCTCGCCAAGGCGGTCTCGGAGCCGCTTGTCGAGTATTTGGCGAGTCCCAGCCCCACAACGGTCTGCCTCATCATCGCCGACTCGCTTGCCAAGAACACGCGCCTGTATAAGGCGATCGCCAAGATCGACAAGAAGGCCGTGATCGATTGCTCCGGCACCAAGCGCTGGGAGCTTCCGCGCCGCGTGCAGCAGATGGCGACGCAGCACGGCAAGTCGATCTCGACGGCGGCCGCCGAGGAGCTCGTCTCGCGTTCGGGTGAAAACACTCGCATGCTCGATAACGACTTGGCTAAGCTTGCCCAGATGGTCGAGGCGCCCCAGATTGAGCTTGCCGACGTTGAGCGCTGGATTGTACGTACGGCCGAGGTTCAACCCTGGGACTTTCTCAATGCGGTCTCGGCCCGTGACATGCGCCGCTCGCTCGAGCTCTTCAATCTAATGCCCGCCAAGAGCTACGTGTGGACGTACACATTGCTGTGCGGCCGCATTCGCGAGCTTATCGTTGCCAAGGCGCTCGATGCGCGCGGACAGGGTCGTGAGCTGGCCACAACGCTCAAGCTCCAGTCCTGGCAGGTCAAGAATCACCTGACCTGGGCACGTCGCTTTTCGATGGCAGAGCTCGTCGCAGCGCTCGAGGGTGCCGTTGATGTGGAGCTCGCGCTCAAGGGTTCGGCCGATTCTCAGACCGCGCTTTTGCTCTGGATTACGAACATCTTGAGAAAATCGTGATGATACCTGCCTATTTGACAAATTCGTTCTATCCCTTTGAGGGGGAGCGTGCTATAGTAGGCGCTTGCATGACCTCACCGTGTCTCAGAGGTGTCATACATTTTTTGCAAGGAACTCGAAAGGAACTCCAGAAGTGGCAAACATCAAGTCTCAGAAGAAGCGTATCCGCACCAATGAGGCAGCTCGCATGCGTAACAAGGCTGTCAAGTCCGAGCTCAAGACGCTGACCAAGCACGTCCAGTCCGCCGTCGCCGAGGGCGACGCCGAGAAGGCCCAGGCTGCCCTTAAGACCGTCACCAAGCGTCTCGACATGGCTGCCGCCAAGCATGTTATCCACAAGAACCAGGCTTCCAACCGCAAGTCCGGTCTTGCCAAGCTCGTGAACAGCATCAACGCTTAAGTTGTAAATTTCACACCACACAGATTACGCGCATAAATGGAGCCTGTTTTATGGAACAGGCTCCATTTTTTGTACCGCTCGGGTAAGATAGTCCGCATGAATACTTCAATTGACATTTCCCACATCCGCAACTTCTCGATTGTTGCGCACATCGACCATGGCAAGTCCACGATCAGTGACCGCATTCTCGAGCTCACCCATACCGTCGACGAGCGCGACATGGAGTCGCAGCTGCTCGACACCATGGATATCGAGCGCGAGCGCGGCATCACGATCAAGTCCAATGCCGTTCGCGTGTCCTATGACGCCGACGATGGCGAGACGTATCAGTTCAATCTGATCGATACGCCGGGCCACGTGGACTTTACCTATGAGGTCTCGCGCTCGCTGGCGGCCTGTGAGGGCGCGGTGCTCGTCGTTGACGCCACGCAGGGCGTCGAGGCGCAGACCGTCTCCAATGCGACGCTCGCCATGAACGCCAATCTGGACATTGTGCCGGCCATCAACAAGATCGACCTGCCCTCGGCCCATCCCGATGAGGTTAAGACCGAGATCGAGGATGACCTGGCGATTCCTGCCGATGATGCCGTGTGTGTCTCGGGCAAGACCGGCGAGGGCATCCACGATCTGCTGGAGTCCATTGTCTTTTTGATCTCTCCGCCCAAGGGCGATGCGAACGCGCCGCTCAAGGCACTCATTCTGGATTCATACTTCGACGAGTATCGTGGCGTCGTCGCCACGGTCCGCGTCTTTGACGGTTCCATCAAAAAGGGCGATACCCTGCGCATGATGCAGGCAAAGGGCGACTTTTTGGTCGATGGCGTGGGCGTCAAGCGTCCCGCCGAGACCCCGGTCGACGCGCTCACGGTCGGCGAGGTCGGATACGTGGTCACGGGCCTGAAGGACCCCGAGGCCGTTCGCGTGGGCGATACCCTCACGTGGGCGTCGAATCCCTGCCCCGAGCCGCTTCCCGGCTACCGCGAGGCCAAGCCCATGGTCTATACGGGCCTGTTCCCGATCGATAACAAGGACTACGAGAACCTGCGTGACGCGCTCGATAAGCTGCACGTCAACGACCCGTCGTTGGTGTGGGAGCCCGAGACCTCGGTGGCGCTCGGTTTTGGCTTCCGCGTGGGCTTCCTGGGCCTGCTGCACATGGAAGTCGTCAAGGAACGCCTGGAGCGTGAGTTCAATCTTGACCTCATCGCCACGAGCCCCTCGGTGGACTATCACGTCTACAAGACTGACGGCGAGATGATTGATGTCCGCAGCCCGCAGGATCTGCCCGAGGCTACGCGCATCGAGCGCATTGAGGAGCCCTACCTCAAGGCTAAGATTATCTGCCCGCCCGAGTATACGGGTGCCGTCATGCAGCTCGCCATCGAGCACCGCGGCATTACTACCGACATGATCCATCTCACGAGCAAGTCGGTTGAGATGCGCTTCGATATGCCGCTTGCCGAGCTCATCTTGGACTTCTTTGACCAGCTCAAGAGCCGTACCAAGGGCTATGCCTCGCTCGACTACGAGTTCAACGAGTACCGTCCCTCCGAGCTCGTCAAGCTCGATATCCTGCTTTCGGGCGACGAGGTGGACGCGCTTTCGTTTATCGTGCACAAGGACAAGGCCTATGGCCTGGCCCGCGGTCTATGCGACAAGCTCAAGGAGATTATTCCACGTCAGCTGTTCGAGGTGCCCATCCAGGGTGCCATCGGCAACAAGATCATTGCCCGTTCCACCGTCAAAGCGCGTCGCAAGGACGTGCTTGCCAAGTGCTACGGCGGCGACATCTCCCGCAAAAAGAAGCTGCTGGAAAAGCAGAAGGAAGGCAAGAAGAAGATGCGCCAGCTCGGCTCTGTCTCCCTGCCCAGCGAGGCTTTCACCGCAGTCCTCAAGCTCGACAGCGACGACGATTGATCCACACACCCTTCCCCTCCCATCCGGAGGGGATTTTTTTGACGGCTTGGCTAAGATTCTTATCCACGAGTATTGACCTTTGCATCAAAATTGTGTAAAATATACATATCATTGAAACAAATTGTCATTTTCTGTCACTTGTAGTCAAATATTTCCACTTTGTATTCCTAGAATCATACATGAAACAAGAAAGAGTTGATGCAACTATGCGGATCGCTATGGTAGGGCACAAGCGGGTGCCCTCACGGGAAGGAGGGATCGAGGTCGTTGTAGAGGAGCTTGCCGCGCGGATGGTGATGCACGGCCACAGCGTCACCTGCTACAACCGCACCGGCCATCACGTCAGCGGAAAAGAATACGACATCGAGCACCTCGACAAATACCGTGGCATCCGGCTCAAGCGGGTGCCCACCATCGACCGCAAGGGCCTTGCGGCGGTGACGTCCAGCTTCTTCGGCTGTCTTGCGGCGGCGTTCGGCCCCTATGACGTGGTCCACATCCACGCCGAAGGGCCTGCCATGTTCTCCTGGCTCCCCCGCCTCACCGGCAAGCGGGTCGTCCTGACCGTCCACGGTCTGGACTGGGCACGGGACAAATGGAAAGGCTCCTTCGGCTCGTGGTATATCCACACGGGCGAAAAGACCGGCGTCCGGTTCGCCCACGAGATCGTCGTCCTCAATCACAGCACACAAAAGTATTTTCAGGACACCTACGGCCGCGCCACCCGCTATATCCCCAACGGCGTCAATCCTGCGGCTCCCGTAGCCCCAGACATCATCCGGGAGAAGTACGGCCTCGAGAAGGACTCCTACATCCTCTATCTGGGCCGGATGGTGCCGGAAAAGGGCTGTCACTATCTGGTGGATGCGTTCAAGAAGCTCCACACCGACAAGAAGCTGGTCATCGCGGGCGGCTCCTCCGACACCCACTGGTACATCGACCAGCTGAAGGAGCAGGCCGGCGGGGACGACCGCATCATTTTCACCGGCTTTGTGGACGGTGCGCTGCGGGAAGAGCTTTACAGCAACGCCTACCTCTTCGTCCTGCCCAGCGACCTTGAGGGAATGCCCCTCTGCCTGCTGGAGGCCATGAGCTACGGCAACTGCGTCATCACCTCCGACATCGAGGAGTGCTACAATGTCATCCACGACAACGGCATCGTCTTCCGCAAGGGCGATGTGGACGACCTCGCCCAGAAGCTCACCTACGCCCTCGAGCATCCCAATGCGGTGCGGATGTTCAAGTGGCTCGCCGCCGAGTACGTCTGTACCCGCTTCCCGTGGGATAAGATCGTGGTCGAGACGCTGAAACTGTATCAGAAATAACGAAAGGCTGCTGCACAAAACGTGCGGCAGCCTTTTTGGCATTTTATCTCGTTTCGTAGCCCTTCAGAAAGCGATTGGCGAGGGCGTCCCATGTATTCTCATGGATGACCGTCTCATAGGCCGCCTGCTCCATCCGGGCCTTTTTTGCCGGGTCGGCGGCGACGTCCAGCAGGGCCTCTGCCCAGCGGGCCGGGTCCGATTTTTCCAGCACGATGCCGTTCTCGCCGCTGCGCAGCAGCATATCCGCGCCGCCGTTGGGGGTGGTCAGCACCACTCGGCGGAAGAACATGGCCTCCAGCAGCACCATGCCGAAGATCTCGTACTCCGTCGGCAGCAGGAAGAAGTCTGCCTGCTGGTAGACCCCCTTCATCTGGTACTGCGGGGCTTTTTTCTGCCAGAAGACCCAGTCCGTCAGCCCCTTTTCCCCAATGGCCGCTTTCACGCTGTCCCGATACGCCTCGTCCCCGTCGCCGATGAGGTAGAGGCAGGCGTCAGGGTCGCTTTTCCGCACCTCGGCCAGCACGTCCAGCAGGAAGAAGGGGTCGCGGCGCGGCTCGATGCGGCCGATGTAGAGCATCTTCAGGCCCTTTTTCTGGGCGCGCATCTTCCCTTCCAGCTCGGTCTGCCCGGCGTCCGGACGGTCGCGCAGAAGCTCGGCGTCGATGCCGACGCCCACCGTCGTCACCTGCTCCGGCGAGAGCCGCTTTTCCAGCAGGAACTTCCGGGCCAGCTCGCTCTTGGTCAGGAACCGGGTGCCCCGGCGGCGGTAGCGCCCCACGAAAAAGGCGTCGAACACCCTGCACATCCGGTTGTAGTTCTTGTTGAAGGGCGAATAGTAGGGGCCGTGGTAGATGACCGTCTTTTCGGGGTACTTCCCGGCCAGATGCCATGAGAACATCTGATTGTACTCTGCGGTCTGCAAAACATCGTACTGGGCGAAAAGTGCATCCTGCCCGCTGAACCAGACGTTCTTGAGCAGGACTTTCCCGTGGCGGTAGAAGACCCGGATGGGCTTGCCGCCCTCTGCCTCCACCTCCACGGTCATCTCATCCCCGTCCGTCCAGAACAGGATATCGGTAGAGTGGCCCCGCTTGACCAGCGCTTTGGCCAGCCCCACCTCCTGAATGTTGTAGGTGTTCTTGGTCACGTCCAGCAGGCTGGGCCACGGACGAATGATGAGTATCTTCATCGGCTTCTCCCTCACTGTCTGAGCTGGCTTGCAAGATCAGCGTCCACGATCTCCTCGCCGGACTTATGGCGCAGCTGCTCCTGTGAGGCGGCGCTCAGGCCGTTGTTGACCACACAGTTGAGGTCACAGGTGGAGCAGCGGTCCAGCTCCTCCTTCGTCACCCTGCCGTCGCGGTAGTCGCGGCAGACCTTCAGCTCGTACATACTGTAGGGGGTCTTGGTGAAGAGGGCCTTGAGCTTATGGGTCAGCACCCAGAAGCCCGGCTTCCAGATGTACTTGTGCATGGCGGGCGAGACCGAGCCGATCATCCAGCAGGCGCGGTCGCAGTGGCGCACCTTGGCGCGGACTGCATCGGCCTCGGGGCTGCTCCACAGCTCCTCCCAGCTCTGGGTGTTCAGGTTGCCCATGACCTCCTTGTCCTTGGTGCCGTTGCAGGGCATAACGTCGCCGTAGGGGTCGATGAAGAAGGTGTCGAAGCTCATATCACAGGGCAGCAGACGCTTCTGGCCGTAAAGATAGTTGATAAGTCCATGGTTGAAGTAGGCGCGGAACCACTTCTTGGGCGAATTGCTCCGCAGCAGCTCGTTGATAAGGGCCTCGAAGTTCTTGGCCACCATCGGGCGGTCGTGGATGATGTTCTTGGCCTCCACGAAATAGAAGCTGTTGTGCAGGGTGGCGGTGGCAAACTCCATTCCCATCTCATCCGACAGGCGGTAGAGGGGCACGAGGTCGGGGGCGTTCTTGTCCTGCACGGTCATGCCGAAGCCCACATCCTTCATCCCCATCTCCCGGAGCTTTTTCAGGGTGGTGTAGCCGCGGTTGTAGCCGTCGGCGAGGCCGCGGATCTCATTGTTGGTCTGCTCGAGGCCCTCGATGGAGATGCGGATGCCGATGTCCGGGAACTCCCTGCACAGGTCGAGGATTCGGTCGGTGAAGAAGCCGTTGGTGGAGATGACGATGCGGTCCGACTTCTTCCGCAGCTCCCGCACGATGTCCTTCAGGTCGGTGCGGATGAACGGCTCGCCGCCGGTGATGTTCGTAAAGTACATGGGCGGCAGCTTGCGGATGGTCTCGAGGCTGATTTCTTCCTCGGGCTTCGAGGGGGCCTTGTAGCGGTTGCACATGGTGCAGCGCGCGTTGCAGCGATAGGTGACGATAACGGTTCCGTTCAGTTTCTTGGTTGCCATGATTCCTTCTCCTCCATATTACCCTTGGTACAGGCGCATCAGCTTTTCCGCATATGCCTCCACGGTGTCGAAGCGGGTCTTGCCGCAGGCCTTTGTGTAGGCGTCCAGTCTGGTGCGGTCGCCCCAGAGTGCTCTTATCTTTCCGGCCAGCGCATCGGCGTTCCCGCTCTCGAACAGCTCGCCGTTCTCCCCTGCGTCGATCAGCTCCGGGATGCCGCCGATGTCCGCGCCCAGCACCGGCGTGCCGTACATCAGCGATTCCATCACCGAGAAGGGGCAGTTCTCGTACCACTCGGACGGGTAGACGCTGAACCTTGCCCCGGCGATGAGCTTCCGGAGCGCCTCGCCCGACTGGAAGCCCACATTTTTCAGGTTCGGGATACCGGCCAGCTCCCCTTCCAGCGGGCCGCTGCCCGCCGCCACAAAGGGGATGTCCGGCAGCGCCTTGCAGGCTTTTGCAAAGGTTTCGACGCCCTTTTCCTTTGCAAAGCGTCCGAAGTAGAGCACATCGTCCTGTTTTTCCACATCCGGCGCTTTTTTTGTGGAAATAAAGTTGTGCAGGGCCACCGTTTTGCCTCGCAGGATGGGGTCGGTGTCCAGCTTTTTCTTCATGAACTCCGAGCAGCAGACGATGGCGTCCAGCTTTTTGTAGACCTTTTTCCACCGCCAGAACGCCGCCTCCGCAGCGCCGATGGCGCTCTTGGCGGCAGAGCCATGGATGCACTTGTGCCGGATGCAGGAGGCAGACTTCCCGCTGAGGCAGTCTTCGCAGACCTGACCATCCACCCGGCAGCACATATGGTTCGGGCAGACCAGCTGGTAGTCGTGGGCGGTATAGAGGATGCGGCAGGGCTGTCCGCTCTCCCGCCGCCACTTGTCCGCCTCAAGGAGGACGCTGGGCGTCAACTGATAGTTGAAATTGTTGAGGTGGATAACATCCGGTCGAAAATCATCCAGCACCAGCCGCAGCTTCTGCCGGGCCTCGGAGGAATAAATGGTCTTGAGCGGATATGTAAGCTTCGCCAGCCTGCTTCCGCCGTGGAAATCCATGCTGCTGGTGTAGGCCCCCACCCGGTTGCCCACACAGCGGCCCTCGTGCTCCATCCCGAAATACTGCACCTCGTGGCCCATCTTTTCCAGCTGCTTTCCCAGCTCGAAGATGTATGTCTCTGAGCCGCCGTTGGGGTAGAGGAATTTGTTTATCATCAAGACCTTCATCGCTTCAACCCCTTACACATCCTGCCCAATTTTCCAATGATACGGTTTTTCCAGTAATTTCTCTCAAAGTTCTTTTCCTTCTGGTGGTCGCGCTTGCCTATGTGGCTGCGGTCGCTCGAAATAAGACCCACCGCAAAAAGATAGAAATGGTCTTTGTCGTACGGCTCGAATGTCAGCTTCCGCTTCTGGAAATGCACATACAGCACTTCTTTGCGCATTCCCTCTGCGGTACACACCCAAAGCTTTCCGTTCTGCCACTCAAAATAATTCGTTTCTTCCGACTGATACTCCGGAATCAATCGCGGTGACAGCCATCCTTTGGAGACGTCCAAATCCGCCATATCCATCACATTATAATTCGGGATACCGTTTTCTTTTATAATACGGGAAAGTCCACCATCCCCCCACTCGTCAAAGCAGAATGAACCCTCGTGCGTAAAAACATACTTCCAGTCCAGCAGTCCTTCATGAGGAAGTGTCCGATACCACGCATTTACTTCCGGTATATTCCGATAGATGGTACAATGTCCTCGGGTATAAATGCGATTATACTGTTCAAGGACATCCTCGGTAACAAATCGGCGGATGTCACCCCAAATCAGGTCTATATCACAGTGTCCCCAAAAATCATACCCGCTCAAATACTTTGCAAACACCTCACCATAGGATGGCTTGAAATCGCAGAACTTATAGGGTGTATCCATACAAATGGGAAAATCAAAATTAGCCTGAAACATCCCCCGCAGCTGTTCAAAATCAAGTGGGAAATGCTTCACATTTTCCGGCATTGACCCGGGCATCGGTTCAGATGTAAAGAGAAGAAAATCCACTGACGGGTTGCTCGCACAGCTCTGAAGCCACACCTGAAAATAGTCCGGCAGTTTACCAGACCACGGGACTACGAATGCAATTGTTTTCATGTATACCACCCTTTATTAGTTCATTGATTTCCAGTGTCCTCGCTCTCTTTTCTGCCACTTCAAAACACCACACCATGACCGCCATCCGATACAGGACATTATTGGGAAAATAAAATGAAGTATTATCCGTCAGAAATGTAAAGAACACATAAAAGTTCATCGCCATAAGGGCATATGCGGGAATATCTCCGTACCATTTACTGACCCGGTGTATACGGAATGCCAGCTCATAGAATATCCAAATCCACCAGCACCAAAAGCCAACTTCAATGTAAAATTCCAGATAGACGTTATGGACTGCATTCACCATAATGCGGTCGTTCTGATGTTCTGTACCGTAGGCATAGATAAAACGGATACCTTGTCCCAGATACGTCGGCGACAGCTGATAAAAATCCTCGTAGTAAGTGAACAGTACGTCACGGCTCATCAAATTGATTTCGTGCTTATCGCAGAAATCAAAGAAAACATGGGTCTTGATAGAGATGAGATAAAGAAAAATCAGCACGCCCACCGTAGCCGCCGCAATGGTCGCCAGCGTCCACAGATGTTTTGGCTTCAGCCAGTACATCACATAATATATGCCAATCGCACCCACGACTGCTGGAATTGCGATACGCTTGAATCCCATTGTAAAAAAAAGCCAACTCACAGCAAGACAAAAAATCTGAATCTTCCAATTTTTTTCTTTGTGGATAAGATAGTAAACGGCACAAACACCCCAGCCATAGACCATATCATGCAGTTCCATCGAACGCATTGCACTACCAGTGTCGTCTGCGAATGTGACGAGCAGACGGATGTACTCCGAGATAAAAGTCCCGATGCCCGCCCGAGCTGCGACTTGCAGAGCCACAAGGCCGTTTGCGACTGTCATACCCACGACCGTCAGCGTCAGTGTATGCTTACCAAACAGATAAATCGCACCCGCCACAAACAGCAGATTTGTCATCATATAGATGACATTCTGGGAGCCGCGAACAATAAACGCCAAGTTTTGAAATTCCGAGATCCAGATACCCACTGACCACATCCAAAACAGCATATAGGGAAAAGAAAAAAGCAAAAAAAAGCGCATACAAAATTTTGCTCTTTCAAATAGCGGATGGATGAAGAACATTGCGCATGCCCAGCCGAAAACCAGCATATTGATGGCATACTTCAAACCTACCGGCAACCGATAGCAGGCGCAGTAGAAACTCACGGTCATGAGTACTATATACAGCCCCATCCCGCCTATCTTTACAATTTTGTTCTCAAATACATCCATTCGTTCTAACATTCCTGTCTTGTCCCTCGCCGTAGCTCAATTCACATCCACGACCACCAGTTCCGGCTGGTTGAAGATGCGCGGGAACGGCTCCGAATCGCCGAGGCCGCGGCTGATGACCACCTGCGACTCCCCCATCTGGTTGACCCCGCTGGTGTACTTGGGCAGAAAGCCCTGACTGGTAGACCAGAGGCCTTGACTGCCGATGCGCACCTGTCCGCCGTGGGCGTGGCCGCTGAGCACAAGGTCGAACTGGTACAGCTCCAGCGAGGTGTCCAGAACCTCCGGGCAGTGGCAGATGAGGATGGTGCAGACGTCGTCCAGCTCGTTCGTCTCGCCGTTCATCGCGTCGGCCACTGCGCGGGAGTTTTCCCGCTCCAGCTGGGCGCGGGGCCACTCGAAAAAGCCGCCGATGCGCAGCTTCCTGCCCTTGAATTCCACGTCCTCGTAATTGCCGTTCAGCCAGTGGACGCCGGTGGCCTGAATGTCGTCAAAAAGGGCGTCGCTGCCGCCCGCGTACCGTCCCCCCCACTCGTGGTTGCCGGGGGCGTAGTATACCGGCGCAATGTCCACCAGCTGGTGCATCAGGTCGAGCACGACGTGATAATCGGTGTCCGTGTCGATGTTCATATCGCCCGCCACCGCGATGAGGTCCGGGGCAAGGTTCTGTATCTTCCGCACAAGGTCGGCATTGTCTTCGCCGTACTCGTGGAGGTGCAGGTCGGACAGCAGGACGATGCGCAGGTCTTCTACCGGCTTATCCACCGTGACCGAATAAAACGTCGTGATGAAGCTCTTATTCATCTGCAGATTGTACAGCAGGATGCCGCCCAGCACGAGCACGACGGCCAGCAGTCCTGCCAGAATTTTTTTACTCATCTTTCCCATAAATCACTCTCAGCTTTCGCTCTTCAGCGGCGACGACTCAGCCGCCTTCCTTGCATTTTCGGCCTCCTGACGGGCCTTTGCGTCCGCGCAGCGGCGGATGGCCAGCCGCAGCAGGGCGCGGATCTCGTAGGCGTCATCCTTCGCCGAGTTGGAGACGCCCGTAAAGACGCAGGGGCCAAACACGGCCAGCTCGGTCTTGGCCAGCAGATTGCTCAGGCGGTCGATGCAGTTCCTTGCCAAGTCGATGCTGCAATCTTCCAGCAGGACGATAAAGCGTCCCGCGCCGTTGTAGCCCACAAAGCCCAGCGTCCGGAAGACGTATTGCAGCTGGTCGCCCAGCGCCCGCAGCGCCTTGTCGCCGTCGTTGCGGCTCATCCCCGAGAGGTCGACCTGAATGTGGATGACGGTGAACTGGCCGTTCAGACGAACGGTGCTGTAGCGGTCCACCATGGCGTCGCAGCGCTCGCGGTTGGGCAGGCCGCTCTTCTTGTCCACATAGAGATAGTAGTCCACAAAATCGCCCAGCCGTCCGAGGAAGATGGCGCAGAAGCAGCCCAGAAAGAGGAACAGTATCACCGACAGGGCCGCATAGAGCTTCAGGTTGAGCTTCGCGTTGACCACGATGCTGTTCTTCATCTTGATGTTGTCCGCGCCGTTGACCTGATTGAACTCCTCGACGGTCTCGATGGAAAGCTCATACAGGCTGGTGAATTTCTGCACCAGCTCGTCGATGCGGTCGCTGGCCCACTGGGCCTCGGCGCTGGCGGGGTCGGTGTTCCGGGTCACATCGGCGTAGGCGTCCAGGATCTCCTGTGCCTTTCCCTGCGCGATGGCGGCGTCGATGCGCTCAGCGTGGAGGTCGGCGTAATGCCGGATGAGCTTATCGTAGGTGGTGGTGACATCGCCGGAGGGCTGGGTGGTGTAGTCCCGCACCACATCGGTGATGATCTGGGTCTCGCCGCCGTCGGCGTTCCGGTTGGCCGAATAGACCGCCGCGCCGTCCAGCGTCTTGTCGCCGAACTGGTCGATGATGTCCTTGGCCTCAGAGATGTTGTTGTTCAGGCTGTCGATCTGAAGCTGGTAGCGCAGGATGGCGTTCTTCTTGGTGTTGACCAGAAGAGTGTGGTCCCGCACCAGCTTATTGTTGATAACGTAGGCGTAAAGGTCGTTCAGGGCGTTCTTGGTCAGATATTCATACTCCGATACGAGGTCCGAGAAGGAATAGCCCGACTTCACGCTGTAAAAGCCGTATTTCTCTTCTGCCTTTTTTCGCAGAAAAGCCGCACTCTCGTTGGCGTTGTTGCGCAGGATCTCCACGCAATCAATATACTCGTAGTTCGCCACCGAGACGTTGCTGGCATTGTTCGGGAAAATATCCGCGTCCACATGGGTCTCGCTGTAATACTGAAAGTAGTTCGTCAGCACTGAGTCCAGCACATTGCGGGCGTAGTCGGTGGCGTCCTTGCTGTCCACCGTAAAGGAGACCGCGTAGGTCGTAGGATAATACTCGTATTCGTCGCCGTTGGAAAGAGCCGTCTCCTTTTTGGTCTCTTCGTCCTCCGGGATGACCTCCTGCACCGAGATCCGGGGGCGGATGGACTCGGTGCTGGCCGTCAGGCCCAGATCCTGAATGGTCTTGTTGATGACCGATGCCGAGGTGATCTCGGAAGGGTCGATCCTTGTTCCGTCGGCGTTCAGGCCCTCGCTGACGTTGGGGCCTGCGTACTGGATAACGGCTGTGGCCGTGTACGACTGCCGCGACGAAATAAACTCATACACGCCCAGACAGCCCACTGCCGTGACGAGCATGATGACGAACCACCATTTTTTCAGGTAGCGCAGCAAATCAAAACTTTTCATTCTTCCTCCATCCTGTCCCAGAGACGGATATTATTCGTTCTCCATCCGCTGGCGCTGGCGCCGGACACACACTTGGACGACTGCGCCCAGATAGCAGACCGCACAGACCAGCGCGGCCAGCATCACGCTGCGTTTCACGTTATAGCGCTGCATGAAAGACATCTGCGGCTCACTGAACATAAGATAGCTGTGGATGCGCTGGGCGTAGCAGTCGGCGTCCAGCTCCCGTGTCGCGCTCACGATGTCCGCGAGCTGCTGGGTGATGTTGTCCACCATGGCCTGTGCCATCTGCACCTCATACGACTCGGTGTACTGTTCCAGCGCCGTGACCTTGGTGTTGTTGGTGGCGATGCTCTTCTGGGCCTCCACCGCCGAGCTGAGCAGCTCGTTGGCCTGCAGGGCCAGATCGTCGATGCCGATCTTGGTGCGGGACATATAGAACGCACCGTCGTTGTCATAGGTGGGGATGAGCACCGAGGAGACCATCTTGTTGTTGTAGTTGTCCAGAATGGTCATGTAGATCGCGCTCTTCTGGGAGTCGCTCATCTCGTCCCACCGCAGGGTGCGGTTCAGCTCGTTGAGGTCGTCGATGCAGCGGAAATTGTTCTTGGCCACGCCTTTTTCCCAGATGTAGCTCTGGTATTCCCGGAGGGTATAGCCCTGCAGGTTCTGTACCTGTTTCTTGATGGCACTGTAGCTCTGGCCGCTGGCGGAGAGATAGGAGCCGTCCTGATCGTTGCGCACCGTGAGGTAGTTGTTGACCCGGTCGATCATCATGCTGAAGTAGGAGCCGATCTCCTCGTAGTCCATGTCGCTGTAGTCATCGTCGATGTCCAGCGAGGTGGCGTTGACCCGGTAATCTGCGGTGAACCGCTTGAGGTATACCCGGCATATCTCGTCGAGGAAGTCCTGCACCGTGATCTTCCCCCAGAGCGTCCACGGCAGCTTGACCGAGAGATAATAGGACGAGCTGATGTAATAATCGTCCTCCTTGGTCACGATCCGGCTGGTGGTGGGGCTGATGGAGATGCAGTCCGCGAGATCGGCGGTCGTCAGGTCGTCCTGCAGGCCGGTAGCCTGTAAGATGGCCTCGAGATACTCCTGCGTCAGGAACTCCGACTCGCTGAAGCGTGCGCCGTTGGGCGTCTTGCCGGTGACACTCTCCTCGTAGTTCAGGGACATGGTGGTGCTGGCCCCAAAGCTCTTGACGGTGGTAAGTACGAACATGAACCCCAGCGTGCACACCACGCCCACGACAAAGAGCCAGCGCACCTTCTGCACGAAGACCTCGAACAGAAGGCGGAAGGAGAGAAGGCTGTTGAGGAAGTCGTGAACGGACGAAAAGGTCGGTCTTCTCTTCAGGCGGTGCTTCCAATGTCTGCGGAAGCGTCCCCGCTTTTCCCGGGGGGCTTCTGTCTCCTCGGCTTCGCTGTCCTCTTCCGGCTCGCCGCCCTCTTCGACGATGTTCAGCTCTGCCCAAGCGGCGCTCTCCTGCTCAGGCGGACGCGCCGACCCAGAGCCGCGCCCCCGTCTCTCTTCCGGGCCGACTTTTCTCTCATGCTTCGGTTTTCTTCCCGCAGATCTCATTCGCAGTTTTCCTTTTCACTCTCTCTATGGTCACGCTCTGCTGACAGGTGCGTATAATTCAACTATTATATAATACCGCAATTCGTTCTTAATTACAACTACTCCGGAATTTTTCACCTCCGTTCTGCCGCATTTCAGAGCATTTGCAGGGCCGCCGACTGTCTTATCGCTGAGCTTCATGACGCCGTCGATCAGAACATCGCCGCCGCAGTTGGAGAAGAAGGTGCCGAAAACGAGGAAGTAGAACAGGGTGCCCAGAGAAGTGACCAGCGGAGAGCCGAAGATGCCATTCTCGCCGTACATCAGGACTTCCATCAGTTTGGGGAAGCTGATGCCGGAGAAGCGGAACAGGCCGGGGATATACTGGCCGAACCATGCATAAGCAAGGAAGAAGCAGATGACCCAGAACAGGGACATACTGACCACGCGGCGGACAGCCTCCATGACATTGATGACCAGAAGCACCGCTACGATGACCTCGGTGGTGGTCATAACGTCAACATTGAAGATGCGGTAGTTGAGCTGTTCTGCGTGGCTCAGGAAGAACCAGCAGATGAAGCAGCTGGACGCGATGAGGAAGATGTCGTAGATCCACCACAGCTTATTGTGGCTCTTGGATTTCTCGACCATCGGATTGTACAGCCACACCACGACCAGCGCAAGGCACATATGGAGCGGCAGCTGGAACCACGGGTCAAGGGGCTTGACCAGCTTGATGTAGAGCTGGAACACCGTCCAGATAACGGTAAGAACTGCCAGCGAATAGAAGCGCCATTTCGGCATATTCTTCAGCAGCTTGGCGATTTTGGTATCTTCGTCCTCTTCGTTTGCCAGAGCTTTGGCCTTGGCGTCGAGAGCCGATACCTTGGTTTCTTTTTCGTTGCTCATATTTCCCTCCGTATTATCCCTTGTGAAAGCAAAGGCCGGACACCGCAAAGCGTCCGGCCTCTGCCTACGGTCAAAGGATAGATCTGATGTCGTGCGGAGCGCCTCCGCCGAAAGCTTTCACAGCCGGAACTTACTTCATGTAGCCTGCTTCCTTGTAGTACTTCTCAGCACCGGGATGCAGCGGGCAGCCGCCGCGCTTCATCTCTTCCCAAGCGGTCTCAGGCTCCCACGGAGACAGGGAATTGTACTCGGCCACCAGAGCGTCGCGGTTCTCGCTCAGGCTCTTGGTGATGGCGTAGACGACATCCTCGCTCAGGCTCTCTTTGCAGAAGACGCAGTCGGGAGTGCCGGGCAGCGTCAGCTCCTTATCCTGACCCTTGAAGGAGTTGGCCGGGATGGTGATGAGGTCGAAGCCCTTTTCGCTGACGAACCAGCTGCACAGGTCATCGCCCCACTGCAGGAAGGTGACATCCACGCTGGTAGCGATCTGAGCCATGGTGGAAGAAGCAGAAGAGGTGTGGTCGATGTAGAAGTCGATCTGGCCGTCCGAGATGGCGTCTGCGTTGGCATCGCCGCCCTGGTTGGTGATGGAGCCGCCCCAGCTCTTCAGGTCGTCCTCGGTCACGCCGAAGTACTCGAGCAGCAGGTAAGCGCCCTCAGCATCCATGGAGCCCTTTGCGGAGCAGCCGATGCGCAGGGGCAGCTTCTGCTCGAAGATCTCCTCGATGGTGGAGACATTGTACTTCTGCAGGAATGCGTTGGACACGCAGTTGATGTAGCAGACAGCAGTCAGGCCGCCGATGATCGCTGCATAGCCGCTGGTAGCAGGCTTGCCCAGAGTGCCTTCCTCCATTGCCCACTTTGCAGGAGCACCGTTGATGAAGGCCAGATCGGTGTTGCCGGAAGCAAACAGATAAGGAGCACCCATACCGCCAGGAGAGTCAGGGTTGACGTTGACAGTCTGGAAACCGCCAGCCTTCTCCAGCACCTTGGACATTGCAACGATCATATTGTAAGAGCCAGAACCGACCTTATCGGAGCTGAAGTTCAGAGTCTCTTTGCTCATATCGGGCAGACCATCCACAGCCTTTGCCTCAACGGAAGGAGCTGCCTCACTGGAAGCTGCGGTGCTGGTGGAGGAAGAGCCGCCGCAGGCTGCCAGAGCACCAGCCGCTGCCATAGTACCAGAAACCTTCAGAAAGCTGCGACGAGAAATCTTTTTCATAATCTTGTTCTCCTTTTCTCTTGGGGTTCTCGTGTAGCGAACCGGACTGTGTACTTCATGCCTTCTTCTGCGGCGTCGCCGCTTTTCACAGTCTTTGTTCGTTTTTGTTGTCTAAATTATATTCAAAATGGCAGACCCTTACAACGGCCAAACCGCCCTGTTTCCGTTTCATTCTGAAACATTTCCAGGATATTTCATGAATGTTCTATTAAAATCGTAACATTTTAGAACGCTTTAACCGTCTTACTCAAATTCACACGTTTCAGGATAGAACTTTTCTTTCCGTCCGTTAAGTAAAAAAACGCCCGCCTTTGCAGCAGGAACTGCAAAAGCGGGCGTGCAGGGAGCGATTGGAAGATTTACGCCTCGCGGCCGGTCATCTTGACGGCATACTTGATGGCGTTGACAAGGCTCAGCTCATTGCCGTTGCCCTTCCCTGCATGGTAGAAGTCGGTGCCATGGTCCACGCTGGCGCGGATGATGGGCAGGCCCAGCGTGACATTGACGCCCTCCACAGCCTTCCACTCCTGCTTCTCACGGTCGTAGACGAAGCCCACGGTCTTGAGGGGGATATGGCCCTGATCGTGGTACATACAGACCACGATGTCGTACCAGCCGCCGATGGCCTGAGAGAAAACGCTGTCCGGCGGGCAGGGACCCACAACACCGGTGATGCCCTCGGCCTTGGCAGCCTCGATGGCCGGGGTGATCTCCTCGATCTCCTCGCGGCCGAACAGGCCGTTCTCGCCGCAGTGGGGGTTCAGGCCGGCCACAGCGATGCGGGGGTTCTCGATGCCCATATCCTTGCAGGCTTTATTGGCGATCTCGATGACTTCCAGCACACGCTCTTTCTTGACCCGGTCGCAGGCTTCGCGCAGGGAAACGTGGGTAGAGACGTGGACCACGCGCAGGTCGTGGTGGGCCAGCATCATGGTGTACTTCTTGGTATGGGTGTAGGTGGCGTAAATTTCGGTATGGCCATCGAAATGGGTGTAGCCGTCCGACTTCTCGCCGTGATAGTATTCCAGAGCCTTGTTCATGGCTTCCTTGTTCAGGGCGTTGGTGCAGGTAGCGTCCACCTCACCGGCCATGGCCAGCTCGATGACCTTCTTGACACACTGGAAAGCGGCGTTGCCGCCCTCCACGCTCACCTTTGCCATCTCGAACTTGTTGATGTCCTCGATGAGGTCGAGGTGTAGCACGTCGATGGTTCCGGGGGTGAACAGGGCATCCGACACCTTGTCGCAGCGGTGGATGACGATGTCCTCACGGCCAACGAACTTTCTGGCCTGCTCGAACACCTTCACGTCGCCCACAACGATGGGGCGGCAGTAGGTGTACTGCTCCGGGTCTGCCAGAGCCTTGATGGTGATCTCCGGGCCGGAGCCGGCGGGATCGCCCATCGTAATGCCAACGATCGGTTTATTCATAGCAGTGCTCTCCTTGCTCTTCTCAGTTCAGGCCTTTGGCAGCGTTCTCGGCCAGGACCTTCTTGATGGCTTCCAGACCCTCTTCGGGAACGTAGTTGAAGGGAGCGCGGCACTTGCCGACGTTGTGGCCCTGCAGGGCCACAGCGGTCTTGATGATGGTGTTGGGGTTGCCGTACTTGAAGGTCTGCTGCAGGATGGCGATCGCGTCCTGAGCGGCCTGTGCGCCCTCGAGGTCGCCAGCCTTGAAGCAGTCGTAGATCTTTGCAACCGTGGCAGGCCAGATGTTGGCGCGGCCTGCAATGCCGCCTGCGCCGCCCTCTTTCAGGCAGGTCAGGATCGCGCCGTCGTTGCCGGCGAGGATGGCCACATCCTTGTCCAGCTCACGGGTCAGGCGGATGTAAGCTTTCAGGTTCTCGATGTCGCCGCTGGAATCCTTTGCACCGACGATGACGTCCACATCACGGCAGAGAGCCTGCACGGTCTCGGGCAGCAGCTTATTGCCGGTGCGGGCGGGGATGTTGTACAGGATGATGGGCAGGTTCACAGCCTTTGCCACGGCGGTGTAGTGGTCGTACAGCTCCTTCTGGGAGGCCAGTGCGAAGCTGGGGGTGATGATGGACAGTGCATCTGCGCCCAGCTCCTCGGCGCGCTTGCTCAGGCGGATGGTCTCGGCGGTGGTGATGCAGCCGGTGCCTGCGTAAACGGGGACGCGGCCCTTGACCTGGTCGATGACGGTAGCCAGGATCTCTTCCTTCTCCTTAAAAGAGAGGGCGTAAGCCTCGCCGTTGGTACCCATGGGGAAGATGCCATGCACGCCGCCTGCCAGCAGGCGCTCGACCTGCTGACGCAGAGCCTCGTGGTTGACAGTCTGCTCGTCATCGTTGTTCATGGGGGTAATTACCGGAGGGATAATGCCTTTGATGTCGCTGGTCTTCATAACGTGTTCTCCTTTTCTATTACATGATCTCCTGATACAGTTTGCGGGCGTCGTCAGCGGTGACGGGGCGCATATTGTTCACCAGCAGACGCTGCACCTGCATACCGGACTCGACCAGACCCTCGAGGTCCTCAGCGGGGACGCCGAACTCCTTCAGGCTGGTGGGGATGTCCAGATGCTTGACGATCGCTTCGAGGCGGGCGATCATCCATGCAGCCTTCTCCTCCACGGTGGTGCAGGTCTTGTTCTCGTGGCAGCAGCGGTCATAAGCCACAGCCAGACGCTCCTTGACAGCCGGATGCTCGCTGTTGAAGCGCATGACAGGAGCCAGCAGGATGGCGTTGGAGACGCCGTGTGCGATGTGGTACTTGCCGCCCAGAGGATAGCTCAGAGCGTGGACTGCGGTGGTGCCGGAAGCGGTGATGGCCAGACCGCCGTAGTAAGCTGCGATCTGCATCCGGTTCTTCTCGGCCATGGCATCGGGGTCATCGCAGGCTTTCTCAATGTTGTTCAGGATGAGGTCGAGGCCCTCCAGAGCATACAGGTCGCTGAAGGGGTTGGCCTTGTTGCCGGTGAAGCACTCGATGCAGTGTGCCAGAGCATCAACGCCGGTAGCAGCTGCGATCTTGCGGGGCAGGTTCTTGATCATACGGGCGTCGAGGATGACGTAGTCCGCGATCATGTTCTCGTTGACGATGCCGACCTTCAGCTCCTTCTCGGGGACAGCGACGATGGCGTTGGGGGTCACCTCAGCGCCGGTGCCGGCGGTGGTGGGGATGAGGACGATGGGGACGCACTTCTGAGCCATACCGGGGTTGTCCAGCAGCTCCTTGACGCCGTAGTCATCGGTCACCAGCACGCTTGCCAGCTTGGCTGCGTCCATGACGGAGCCGCCG
>UROA01000002.1 GCA_900549355.1 uncultured Collinsella sp.
GGGCCCGTGGGTTATACCCTAAGAGCAAACCACCCTTTTTAAGGGTGGTTCTGATTCAAGATTGAGAAATGCAATCTCACGCGAGAAAAATTGCGAACGGTCCGCGGCGCGAGTATTACAATGAAGACCCGTAAGATGTGGATAAACAACTTCTACGGGAAGCGCAGGTAACTCAATATGACCAAGCATGTGTTCGTAACCGGTGGCGTGGTTTCGTCTCTGGGCAAGGGTATCACCGCGGCCTCGCTGGGCCGTCTGCTCAAGTCGCGTGGCTACAAAGTAACGATGCAGAAGGCCGATCCGTATCTGAACGTCGACCCCGGTACCATGAGCCCCTTCCAGCATGGTGAGGTCTTCGTTACCGAGGATGGTTACGAGTCCGACCTGGACCTGGGTCATTACGAGCGCTTTATTGATGAGAACCTGACCCGCGATTCCAACTTTACGACCGGCGCCATCTATAAGAGCTTGATCGCCCGCGAGCGTCGCGGCGACTTTTTGGGCGGTACCGTGCAGGTGATTCCTCACGTCACCAATGCCATTAAGGACAAGTTCCGCCGCATCGAGGAGCAGACCGGCTCCGATGTAGTCATCACCGAGCTGGGCGGCACGATCGGCGACATCGAGTCCCAACCGTTTGTCGAGGCCATCCGTCAGTACCGCAAGGAGGCCGGCCCCGAGAACGTCTGCTACATCCACGTGTCGCTCGTTCCCTATATCGCCGCCGCCCACGAGGTCAAGACCAAGCCCACGCAGCATTCCGTCAAGGAGCTCCGCAGCTTTGGCATCCAGCCCGATATCATCGTGCTGCGCTCCGACCACCATATCGATGACGCTATCCGCGGAAAGATCGCAAGCTTCTGCGACGTCGACACCGATTGTGTCTTTACCAACGAGGACTGCGCGAGCATTTACGATGTTCCGCAGCTGCTTGCCGAGCAGGACTTTGACCTGCGCATTTGCGAGCGCCTGGGTCTGGACCCGCGTGAGCGCGACATGAGCGAGTGGAACGAGTTCCTGCGCAAACAGAATCACGCCAACCATCACGCCGACAAGGTGAAGATCGCCGTCGTGGGCAAGTACACGCAGCTGCCCGATGCGTACCTGTCGGTTATCGAGGCCCTGCACCATGCGGGCGTCTTCTACGATCGCCATGTGGACGTCCAGCTGGTCGACGGCGAGAGCCTCGACGAGCAGAATGTCTCCGAGGTTCTGGGCGACGCCTCGGGCATCCTGGTCCCCGGCGGCTTTGGCAAGCGCGCCCTGGAGGGCAAGATCCTCGCGGCCGAGTTTGCCCGTGAGCACAAGATTCCGTATCTGGGCATTTGCCTGGGTATGCAGGTGGCCGTGTGCGAATTTGCGCGCAACGTCGTCGGCCTTGCCGGCGCCAGCTCCTCCGAGTTCGATCCGGATGGCCCGTATAGTGTCATCGATCTGATGAGCTCGCAGGAGGACGTGACCGAGAAGGGCGGCACCATGCGCCTGGGCGCCTATCCGTGCAAGCTCGCCGCCGATACCCTCGCTCGCGAGGCATATGGCGAGGAGCTCGTCTACGAGCGTCACCGTCACCGCTTTGAGTTCAACAACGCCTTCCGCGACCAGCTCGAGGACGCCGGTTTGGTTATCTCGGGTCTGTCGCCCGACGAGCGCCTGGTCGAGATGGTCGAGCTGCCGCGCGACGTGCATCCGTGGTATGTGGCAACCCAGGCTCATCCCGAGTTCAAGAGCCGCCCGACCAACCCGCAGCCGCTGTTCCGCGAGTTCGTGCGCGCTTCGATTGGCCAGCACGAGGGTGTCGACCGTCTGCAGGTGACGCCCATGAACCTCGCTACGGACTAAGGGTGCCGGCGAATAAGGAACATACCGAAGCTACTCCCTCGTCGCTCGCCGTGGCGGCGGGGGAGTATCTCGATTACCTCGCGGTCGAGCGGGGTTTGGCGCGCAACACGATTGCGGCCTATCGTCGTGACCTGACGACGTACTGCGCCTATCTGGAGCGGGCGGGTATTGTGTCTTTTGAAGAGGTGACCCGTCAGGTCGTGGAGGGCTTTGTCGCCGACCGTCGCGATGGGGGCTATTCCGATGCTTCGGTGGAGCGTGCGCTTGCGGCCGTGAAGGGCCTACATGCCTTTTTGGTGCGCGATGGGGCTGTGGCCCAAAATCCAACGGCGGCGTTGCGCCTGCCTAAAAAGGCTGAGCGTTTGCCGGAGTATCTATCGGTGGAGGATGTCTCGGCGCTGCTCGATCAAGACTTCCCCGAGGGCGAGATGGGCTTGCGCGACCATGCCATCTTGGAAGTGCTCTACGGATGCGGTTTGCGTGTGAGCGAGTTGGTGGGGCTCGATGTGGGCGATATCCATATCGACGATGGCTTTGTGCTCGTTCGTGGTAAGGGCTCAAAGGAACGCCTGTCCCCGCTGGTAGGAAGCGCGGCGCGAGCTCTGACGCTTTATGTAACTGAGGGGCGTTCTCGCTTGGCGGCCCATGCCCGCGGAACCGAGACCTCGGCGGTCTTTTTAAATAAGAACGGCCGCCGTCTGTCGCGCCAGGGCATCCATGCCATCTGTGAGCGCTACGGGCGCCAGGTGGGACTGGTGGGGCTCCATTCCCATACGCTGCGTCACTCCTTTGCCACCCATATGCTTGCGGGCGGCGCAGACCTCCGTGTGCTACAGGAGATCTTGGGACATGCCGATATATCGACCACGCAGGTCTACACGCATGTCGATCGTACGCAACTGACCGAGGTCTATCTGGCGGCGCACCCGCTGGCACATCGTTAACACATCGCTGACCTGCATATTTATAGGTATTTGGGGACGGGCCCCAGATTGCCGCGGCGTGCTTTTGCGCGCGCATGGGCAATCTGGGGCCCGTCCCATTTTTCGCCACTTGGCGTCGCGGTGGTGGGCCGCATGTGCCTTGGGTGGGGGAATTTGGGGGCGATGTGAACGGCATGTAAAGGGACGCAAAAATCGCCTCAAGGTCAACTTGAAGGTTGAGGTTGAACGGCTGTAAACACAACATATTGTGTTTTCGAACATATGCTTGGGGTGTTTTGCGATATATGGTGGGTGGAGTGGTGGGGCGGAGTGGGGGAAGGGGTGGGGAAAGGTGTTGAAAAATGGGGCGGTTCCCCATATTATTAATGACGTCGACAGGCGGGGGGGTTCCCCGCGTACGTGCCATCTGAGTAACCGAGGGGAGGGCGCACATGGGAATGACTGGTGCATACGAGCGCAATCTCGATGCAAAAGGTCGTCTGTCCCTGCCTGCACCCCTTCGCGAGGAGCTTGGAGAGCACGTTCGCGTGTTCAAAGCCCTGGATGTCGATGCTCTGTACGTGTTCTCTGCCGAGGCCTTCGATAAGTGGGTCGAAGGACTCTTCGCGGGTCGTGAGGGCCACGAGGGTTTTAACCCGCGTGACATTAATGACCAGAAGCTCATGAGGGCGATCAACAAGCGCACCACGTCGATGGACGTGGACAGCGCCGGTCGTATCGGTCTTTCCGAGTCTCTCCGCAAGCAGGCGAACCTCGACCGCGAGGTCACGGTTGTGGGCAACTACGACCACCTTGAGGTTTGGGATCGCGCCGCGGCCGATGAGGACGATGACGATGAGGCCCTGCTGGACCTCTTCTTCTCGTAAGGGCAAGGCACGGGTAACGGATGGAGCGTGGGATCTTGACACAAGAATATCGGCATGAACCTGTCATGCTCGGCGAAGTGCTTGAGTCGCTGCGGCTAAAGAGCGGCTCCGTTGTCTGCGATTGCACCCTTGGCGGTGCCGGCCATTCGGTAAAGATGGCCGCGCAGGTGGGGGAGACGGGCCTTTTGCTCGGCGTCGATCAGGACGACATGGCCCTCGAGGCCGCTGGCGCCCGTCTGGACCGCGAGGTTCCCGGCGTTCCGCACCAGCTGCTGAAGGGCAACTTCGGCGACTTGGACGAGCTTCTTTGCTCGGCCGAGGTGCCCGGGGTCGATGGCTTCCTGTTCGATTTGGGCGTTTCGTCACCGCAACTCGATATCCCTGGCAGGGGCTTTTCGTATAACGAGGACGCCCCATTGGACATGCGGATGGATCCGGGTAATAACACCTTAAACGCAGCTGAGGTCATCAACACCTATAACGAACACGACCTCGCCCGGATTCTACGCGTCTACGGCGAAGAGAAATTCGCCTCGCAGATCGCGCGCGAGATCGTGCGCCGCCGCGAGCAAGAACCGATCGAAACCACCGGCCAATTTGTCGAGATCATCAAGGCGGGTATCCCGGCTGCCGCTCGTCGGCATGGCGGACACCCGGCCAAGAAAAGTTTCCAGGCCATTCGCATCGAGGTCAATCACGAGCTCGATGTGCTCGAACGAGGGCTTGATGCCGCCACCAGGTGGCTCAACCCGGGCGGACGTATCTGCGTCATCTCGTATCACTCGCTCGAGGACCGTATCGTAAAGAACCACTTTAAGGAGATGAGCCAGGGGTGCACGTGTCCGCCGGAGATTCCGGTGTGCGTGTGCGGCAACGTGCCGATACTCAAGGTCATCACCCGCAAACCCTTGGTTGCCCAGCCTGATGAGGTTGAGCGCAACCCTCGGGCGAGATCAGCCAAAATCCGCGTGGCGCAGCGTCTGTAGGCGCGACCGCGCGATATTGGACCTCCCGCTCGCACCATAAACGAAGCTTAAACACACTACCAACGTACTCGGGATGGGAGGCGGCATATCATGGGCTACGACACTTCAAGCGCAGCACTCGCCTATGATATGAACGCCATGCCCGCCTATCGTGAGACGCCGCAGGCCCCCGTTGCTCCCCGTGAGCAGCGCGCGCCGCGCTTTGATGTCTACACGGGCGCGGGCCGTCAGGCAAACCAGGCGGTAAGCCCGGTTTTCATGAGCGTTCTTAAAACGTTTTGCATCATTGCGGCTATCTTCATGACGATCGGCGTCGCCCGCGTGGCGCTCGCCGGCGTTACGGCCCAGGTGCTCAACAGCAACGCCGAGCTTACCAGCACGCTCGAAAAGGCGACCGATGAGAGCTCCGACCTGGAGGTCATGCATTCGGTCTATGGCGCCGACACGCGCATTCGCGACCTTGCGGGCGCTTATGGCATGGTGGAGCCCAGCGAGAGCGTTACACTTGACTTTTCGCAGGCTGCAGCCGCGGGCGCCAACGCGACCGCGACCGCTCAGTAGCAAGACGGTAGCTGAGTATGACAAATGACTATCGCCGCGGTTCCGATGGGGGCCGCGGTTCTGGACGTCCCTCGTCGCGGGGACGTTCTGGTTATCAAGGAACGGGTCGGCAATCTTACAACGCCGGGCAGTCCCGTGGCAACGACCCGGCGTCGCGACTTCGCGGCTCGGGCGGCCCTCAAGTGCATAACACCAGGTCGCGCAAGAGTTCGTCGACCGAATGGCTCACAGGCGCACCTCTGCCTCGCCGCAAAGCCGTCATGGGCTTCATCGGGCTTGGCTTGGGCTTGGGCGTCTTTCGCCTTGCCGACTATCAAATTGTCGAAGCCGATAAACTGCGCGAGCGTGCCGATGCGCGCCGCCTGCTTGCGCAGACCCTCTATGCCAAACGCGGCACCATCTACGACCGCAACGGCAACGTGTTGGCGTCGTCGGTCGAATGTCGCAACATCGCCGTGAACCCGCAGCTTGTCGAGGATGTTGACAAGACGGTGTCGGCGCTGGTCAAGGCAACTGGAATCGATAAAAAGACCTGCTGCAAGCTCGTTGAGTCCGATGGAACCTGGGTGTATATCAAGCGCCAGGTGGACGAAGACGATGTTGCGGCGCTGGAGAAGAAGAACCTGCCCGGCGTGCTTTTTGAGCAGGCCATGAAGCGCGTATATCCATACGGCAATCTGGCATCGCAGGTGCTGGGTGTAGTGAATGTAGACAACGACGGCTTGACGGGTCTCGAAAAGCAATACAACAAGCTTCTGACCGGCACGAACGGTTCTCTCGTACGCGAGCGCGCGAGGGACGGCAGCTATATCGCGGGCGGTGCCTATAAAAAGGTGGCTGCGGTCGACGGCGTTGATATCGTGACGACGCTCGACGTCAATATCCAGCGTGCGGCCGAGGATGCCCTGGCAGAGGCAGTTGAGAAGACTAAGGCCAAGAACGGCTCGGCGCTGGTCACCGATCCTACGACAGGCGAGATTTTGGCAGCCTGCTCGTACCCGACCTACGACCAGACCGATCTGGAGAATGCCAAGACCGAGGATATGAATCTGCGCCTGGTCACCGACGCCTACGAGCCCGGCTCGGTCTTTAAGACGCTCGTGGCGGGCGCCGGCTTCGACTTGGGCGTCGTGCGATCGAGTACGTCGTTTGAGGTGCCGGCGAGCATCAAGGTGGGCGACGATACCGTCACCGATGCCGACAAGCGCGACTATGCCATGACCATGGATGTGCGCGAGATGATGCGCCGTTCGTCCAACGTGGGCTTTGTCCTAGTGGGGCGCAAGATCGGTGCCGACGACTTTGCCGCCTATGTGGACAAGTGGGGCATCGGTCACAGCTCGGGTGTCGATTTTCCGGGAGAGAGCCTGGGTATCGTCAAGGAGCGTGACCAGTATGACGGCGCCACGCTGGGCTCGATGAGCTTTGGACAGGCACTGTCCGTCTCGCCGATTGAGATCGCACGTGCCGTGGGCGGCATCGCCAACGGCGGCGTGATGATGACACCGCACTTCTATAAGTCCAGCAAAGGCGACGAGAAGGACTGGGGCGAAGGCGAGCGCGCGATTTCGGAGGACGCCGCATCCCAGGTGACATCGTGCATGCAGACGGTCGTGTCCGAGGGAACGGGCGTTGGCGGCGCGGTTGACGGCTATGACGTGGCGGGTAAGACCGGTACGGCCGAACGTGCCGACGAGAACGGCGGCTACCTCAAGGAGAACTACATGTCGTCCTTTATGGGCTTTGCACCGGCACAATCGCCCAAGGTGCTGTGCTATATCACGCTCGACGGAACGCCGAGCGGCTCAGATGCCGCTGCGGTGCCGTTCCAGTCCATTATGGCCAACGCGCTCGACGTGCTGGGTATCCCGCACACGAAGTAGGGGGTTACAATCTTTCGGGCGTGGTTTGTTGTCCCATATGAGGGGTGTTCACATGCCCTGCACCACGCATGCGCGGCGCTGGGATACAATACGCCGATAGCATTATTAGGTTTACAGGGGAGCTGCAATGATAGAGATCGCCGTCAACAACCTCGCGGCCGCAACAGGGGCCCGAACCGTGACGGGAGAAGCCGATCGGGTATGCCGCGGGTGCGTTATCGACTCGCGCCAGGTCGAGGAAGGGACGATTTTCGTCGCCTTTCCCGGTGAAAACGTCGACGGCAATGACTTTGCTTCCCGTGCCGTCCAGTCGGGTGCCGGCGCCGTCGTGATGACGCGTGAGCCCGAGGCCGAGCTGGTCTCGATGGCGCAGGACAAGGGGTGCGCCATCCTGCTGACCGATGATCCCGAGGAGTTTCTGCTGCGTTTGGCGCACACGTATCGCCTGGAGCTTGGCTGCCTGGTCGTTGGCATTACCGGTTCCATCGGCAAGACGACGACCAAGGACGTGCTCGCCGCCGTGCTCGCCAAGCGCTATCGTGTCTGGGCTACCAAGGGCAATTTCAATAACCTGATCGGCATGCCGCTCACGGTGCTTTCCGCTCCGACCGATACCGAGGTCCTGGTGCTCGAGATGGGCATGAACCATTTCCACGAGATTGAGCGCCTGTCCAAGTCCGCCAATCCCAACCTTGCCATCGTGAGCAAGATCGGCACCTCTCACATCGGCATTTTGGGCAGCCGCGAGAACATCGCCCGCGCTAAGGCCGAGATTGTCCAGGGTATGCGCGCCGCCGGCGACTTCTTGCCGCTGCTGGTTTTGGGCGGTGAGGACGACTTTACGCCGTTCATTCGCGATACGTTCGCCCAGCCTGCTGGTATCGACGTGATGCTGGCCGGCGTCTCGGACGATGATGAGGTCCGTGCCCGCGACATTCGTGTTGATGACGAAGGCCGTCCGGTCTTTACGCTCGATTTTGGCCAGGGTGAGACGATCGATACCATGCTTGCCATCCCCGGCGTGCAGTCCGTCCCAAATGCCGTTAAGGCCGCCGCAGTTGCCTATCGCCTGGGCGTGACGCCCGAGCAGATCGATGCTGCCTTTAGGGGCCTCACGATCACCGGTCACCGCCAGGAGATCAAGCGCGCCAAGAGTGGTGCCCGCGTCATCGACGATTCCTATAACGCCAGCGCCGAATCGATGGCAGCCGGTCTCGACCTGCTGTGCTCGCTTTCGTGCACGGGGTCTCGCATGGCGATCCTGGGCGAGATGGGCGAGATGGGCGATGAGGCTCCTCGCATGCATGAGCTCGTGGGCGCCTATGCCGCCGCCAAGAAGCTCGACATGCTGGCGTGCGTGGGTGGTGAGCTGGCCCAGCTTATGGCCGATGCCGCGCGCATGATGGGTATGGACGAGGACCGCATCCAGGTGTTCTCCGATTATCAGCAGGTGCTCGACCGCATGGGCGGCGCGCTTGAAAAACATGATGTTGTACTGGTCAAGGGTTCCCGCTTTGTTGAGCTCGACCGCTTTGTGGAAGGTGTGTGCTAGCCCATGTTCGGCAATCCCTCGTATCCAACGTATCAGGCTTTTTTGGGGCTTGGCATCGCCGCTGCCATTGCGCTGCTGCTCATGCCGTGGTGGATCAAGCTGCTCAAGGTCGAGGGTATCGGCCAGCAGGTTCGTGCCGACGGCCCCAAGCGTCATTTGGTTAAGCAGGGAACGCCCACCATGGGTGGCGTTGTCATCCTCGTCGCGATCTCGCTGACCTGTCTGCTGATGGGCAAGCTCACCACCGAGCTCGTGCTCGTGCTGCTCGCCACGCTGGCGACCGGCGTGCTGGGCCTGATCGACGACCTGACCTCCGTTACGCATGGGCGCTCGCTCGGTCTGACGCCCCATGCCAAGATGATCGGCCTAACCATTATCTGTGTCACCTTTACGGTACTTGCCGTTAACTGGTGCGGCGTCGCCCCCGAGATTCGTTTTCCCGGTGGGTTGACGATCGACCTTGGCGTGCTTTCGACCACCATCTGCGGCCTTTCGTTCCCGTGGCTCTACATCGTCTTTTGCTGGCTGATGATCGCCGGTCTTTCTAATGCCGTGAACCTGACCGATGGCCTTGACGGCCTTGCTGGCGGCACCTCCATGATTGCCATGCTCGCCATGGCCGCCATGGCGTTTTTGCACGGAGACGTGAACCTGTCCATCTTCTGCACCGCGTGTGCCGGTGCCTGCTTGGGCTTTCTGTGGTTCAACTGCTATCCGGCGAGCATCTTTATGGGCGATACCGGCTCGCTTGCCCTGGGCGCCGCGTTTGCCTGCACGTCCATCATGACCAACACCGAGGTCGTCTCCCTCATCATCGGCGGCCTGTTTATCGTTGAGACCCTGTCGGTCATGATTCAGGTTGTCTACTTCCACTTTACGCACAAGCGCGTCTTCCTTATGGCACCCATCCATCATCATTTCGAAAAGAAGGGCTGGGCCGAGACCAAGGTCGTCATACGTTTTTGGATTATCGCTGCGGCCTTTGGTGCCGTTGGCCTTGCCCTGTTCTTCCAGTTGGGATAGTGGTCTTTCATGCCTCTTGCTGATGTCTTTAGCCTGCTCGTTTTGGGTCAGGGCAAATCCGGTCTCGATGTCGCCCGCTGGGCGCTGGCACATCCCGAGCGCGTAAGCGCCGTTACCGTGTATGGCGGCGGCACCTCTGAGCCCAATGACGCCACGCGTGCGCTCGAGGCTGCTGGTGCGTCGTTTGTCTATGGGACCGAACAGGTCGAGGGCGCCTATGACGTATGCGTGACGTGCCCGGGCATCTCGGAGTTCTCGGGCTTCTTTAAGGCCGGGCGCGAACATGCCGCCCAGATTATGGGTGAGCCCGAGTTTGCCTATCGCCTGTCGCCCGATAACTGGATTGCCATCACGGGCACCAACGGCAAGACGACCACCACGTCGCTGACTGATTATCTGCTCAAGGCTGCCGGCGAGGCCAGCGTTGCTGTCGGCAACATCGGCGAGCCGCCGGTCAACGAGATTGATGGCCGAGCCCATAACGAGTGGTTTGTGGCTGAGCTCTCGAGCTATCAGATTGCTACGACAACCGAGCTCCACCCCCGCGTGGCGGTGCTGCTCAACATCACTCCCGACCACTTGGGCTGGCATAAGAGCCATAAGAACTATGCGCTTGCCAAGATCAAACTGTTTGACAATATGGTCGATGACGATCTGGCGGTTGTCGACGTCGAAGACGCCGGCATTCACGAGTTCGATGAGTACATCTACACGCCGGGTCGTCGCATCTGCAAGGTTGCCTTTGACGAGCCTGAGGGCGAGGATGCCGCCTTTGTGCGCGATGGCAAGATGATCGTGCGTCTGAAGGGCGTCGAGATCCCGCTCATCGCTACATCCGAGCTCAAGATCTCGGGCCATCACAATGTTATCAATGCCCTGTGCGCTGCCACGGCTGCCTTGGCGGTCGGTGCCGATGTCGATGGTGTCTGCCGCGGTCTTGCCTCGTTCCAGCCGCTCGAGCACCGCGTTGAGCCGTGTGGCGAGATTGACGGCGTGCGCTACGTCAACGATTCCAAGGCGACCAACACCGATGCGGTCGAGAAGGCACTGACGGCATTTCCCGATGACGACGTGATCTTGCTGCTCGGCGGCCACGATAAGGGCACGCCGCTCACGGACTTCGCGTGCGTCGTTATGGACAACGTGCGCTCGGTCGTCTGCTTTGGCGATGCGCGCGAGCGCTTCACCGCCGCTATGGACGAGGCTGATGTCGATGGCGATGTGGATATCGCCCAGGCGGATGACCTGCGCGGCGCCGTGGACGTTGCCCGTTCGCTTTCGAGCCGTGGTGACGTGATCTTACTTTCTCCTGCCTGCTCTTCGTTCGATGAGTTCTCGGGCTATGAGGAGCGCGGCCGCGTGTTTAAGGACTACGTGGCTCAGCTTGCCGCTACAGCGAAATCACAAATGGAATAGGGGTTGCGGTGAGAGAGGAGAGCCCCCGACAAGGTATGAGGAGGCCCGACTCGGACCGTGCTTCCTCACGTCGCACCACACCGCGTTCCAGCCGCGGCGGGCAGTCGTTTAGCGAACGCTATATTGCCGGCGTTCCCGCCCGTATCATGCGCCCCCGTTTGATATTCATGGCCTGCTTGTTTACCTTGGTATGCTTTGGCCTGCTGATGGTGTACTCGGCGTCTTCGGTCGAGGCGCTGCACGAGAATGGATCGGCGACGTTTTTTCTGGGTCGACAGGCCGCGTTTGCCGTGGTCGGTGTTCTGGTGCTGATTGCCATCGTGCGCGTTTTGCCGGACAGCTGGTTTGGGGAGGATGTGCTCAGGATCTTCCTCATAGGCATGATAGGGCTACTGTTTTTGGTGTTCTTGGTGGGCAGCGGCAGCCGTGGCGCCACGCGCTGGCTCAACATCGCCGGCATTCAGTTCCAGCCTTCCGAGTTTTTAAAGCCATTTGCCATTGCGTATTCGGCCATCATGCTTGATCGCTTCTTTTCGCCCGGTGGCAACATCAACGAATTCCTTCGCAAGATGGGCATCTACCTGGGCATTTCGCTCTTTCTGATCTTTATCCAGCCCGATTTCGGTACTGTCCTGATCATCCTGTTGACCCTCATGTGCATGGCGTTGTTTGCGGGTCTCGACCCCAGATTTATCATCGGCGTGCTAATCTTCGGCATTCTCGTGATCGTGATTGCGCTTGTCGCAGAGCCATACCGTATGGTGCGTATTCAGGTTGCCTTGAACCCTTGGGCCGACGAGTATGGTGACGGCTATCAGGCCACGCTTGCCATCATGGCCTTTGCCTCGGGCGGTCTGTTCGGCCGTGGCATCGGCAACTCAACCATGAAGTACTCGTATCTGCCCGAGGCACACAACGACTACATCTTGGCCATCATTGGCGAGGAAGTCGGTTTTGTCGGAACCGTGCTGTTCTTCTTGGTGTTTGCGATGCTGATCTACTCGGCGTTTCGCATTGCCGAGCAGGCGACCGATCGTCGGGGCGCGCTCATGGCGTCTGGCTCCGCGGTCATTCTCGCAGTGCAGTTTTTGATTAACGCGCTGGGCATCCTCAACGTGTTTCCCATGACGGGCAAACCGTTGCCGTTTATTAGCTACGGCGGTTCGTCGATTATTGTGTCGCTCATGCTTGCCGGGTTGATCCTGCGCGTTTCGTACGAGAGCGCCCGCCGCGATGAGTATGACCGCCGCCGTGAGAGCTTTGCCGTTATGGATGAGAGTACCGCCGGCGTGCCCCACGTGCGCGGCGAGCGATCTTCGCGTAACGGTTTTACCGTCCTGGATGGCTCTGCGACCGACCCCGCAGCCCGCCCGCGTCAGCGAACGGCGCCGCAAGGTCGTCCTCAGCGCCCCACTCCTCGCAATGCGGGCGGCGGATATAATCGAATCGATTTGAACTCAGACCCGTCGGCGCGTCTGCGTACCGACGGCCAGGGACCGCGTGTACGAAGGGACTACCATGACCGATAAAATGACCGTTGCTATTGCAGCCGGCGGCACGGCAGGGCACATCAACCCCGCGCTCGCCTTGGCCGAAGAGCTCCGTGACCGTGGCCACCACGTTGTGTTCGTGGGCCAGTCGCGCAAGCTCGAGGGTCGTCTGGTCCCCGAGGCTGGGTTTGATTTTGTGCCCATTACGGTCACGGGCTTCGACCGCTCCCGTCCTTGGACGGCGCTGACCTCGCTGTGGCGTGTCAACAAAGCCAAGCGTGCGCTCGCCAGTCATTTCTCAAAGGTCGGCAAGCCCGATGCCGCCATTGGTTTTGGTGCCTATGTCGAGGTTCCGCTGCTGGGGTGGTGCAAGGGCGCGGGCGTTCCGTATCTGCTGCATGAGCAGAACTCTGTTCCGGGCCTGGCCAACAAGATGATGAACTCCCACGCCGCCCGCGTGTGCATCTCGGTGCCGGCAGCGCGTTCGGTCTTTGAGCGCGAAGGTGACCCTGACCACGTGCTCATGACCGGCAACCCCGTACGTCGCTCGGTGATCGAGGGCGATCGCGCTCGCGGCCGCAAGGCACTTGGCGTTCCCGAGGACGCTACGCTGCTGCTCGTCTTTGGCGGTTCACTTGGCGCCCAGCACCTCAACGAGCGCGTGGTTTCGCTCAAAAACGAGCTGCTTTCGCGCAAGAACCTCTATGTGTTGCATTCGACGGGTGCCGACGGCTTTGAGGAGACCGAGCGCGCTTTGGCGCTGACGCCCGAGGAGGCGAAGCGTTACCGCGTCCAGCCATACATCGACAACATGGGCGATATGCTGGCTGCTGCCGATTTGGTGCTCTCGCGTTCGGGCGCATCGAGCGTGGCCGAGATCGCTGCGCTCGCCGTGCCTTCGGTGCTCGTGCCGTACCCGCATGCGACAGCCGACCACCAAACCACCAATGCCCGTTATCTGGTCGACGCCGGGGCCGGCGTGCTCTACGCCGATGCCGATATCGACGGTTCTGCCTTTGCCGATGAGCTGCTGCACCTGGTCGATGACGCGGCGGCACGCGACGCCATGCGTCAGGCGGCGCGTGGTCTGGCTCAGGATAGGGCCGCCGCTCTTCTGGCGGATGCGGTAGAGGGTTTGCGTTAGTTAGACGGGATATCGTCGGTCGCCCTCGCGCTGATGCGGTAGGTGCGGTACAGTTAACGGATTACAGGCAGTGTTTACGCAAGGAGTACACGAGCACATGGCTGATTCCCAGACTGCAACCTCCGCGCCCGAGTTTAAGAGCGCCCACTTTATCGGTATCGGCGGCGCCGGCATGAGCGGCATCGCCCTCGTTCTGCACGAGCGCGGCTATGCCGTTACCGGCTCCGACCTTAAGACGTCACGTTATATCCGCCAGCTTACCCGCGCTGGTGTGAAGGTGCATGTGGGCCATGAGGCCGCCACGATCGACGAGGTCAAGCCCGACGTGGTTGTTGTCTCCACCGCTATTCCGGAGTCCAACCCCGAACTCGTGCGCGCTCGCGAGCTTGGTATTCCCGTGTGGCCCCGTGCCAAGATGCTCTCTGCTTTGGGCCACGGCTACACCACCGTCGCTGTTGCCGGCACGCATGGCAAGACCACCACGTCTTCGATGTGCGCCACCATGCTCGACCGCATGGGTCTGGATCCGAGCTTCCTGATCGGCGGCATCGTCGAGGGCTATGACACGAACGGCAAGAACGGCTCGGGCGACTACTTTGTCGCCGAGGCCGACGAGTCCGACAGTTCCTTCCTGTTCCTGAACCCCAACGTGGTCATTGTGACCAACGTCGAGGCCGACCACCTCGATCACTACTCGGGTATCGAGGAGATCGAGGCAACTTTCGCCAAATTCATGAGCCTGGTGGGCGAGGACGGCACCGTCATCGTCTGCGGTGAGGACCCGCATCTGGTCGAACTCGCCAAGTCGACGGGCCGTCACGTACTTTCCTACGGCTTTGCCGAGAGCAACGACATCGTCTGCATGCACCCGGATGTCAAGGGCATCCAGAGTGACTTTATCGTTCGCTTTGAGGATGGCACTGAGCATGCCGTGGAGATCAAGAGCAATCCCGGTCGCCACAACATGCTCAACGCCACGGCGGTGCTCACCGTCGCCCATGTCCTGGGCCTTGACATCGACGCCGCCGCCAAGGCGCTCTCGAGCTTTGAGGGCGTCCGCCGTCGCTTTACCCACGTGGGCGATATCGATGGCATCACCGTGGTCGATGATTACGGCCATCACCCCACCGAGATCAAGGCGACGCTTGCTGCCGCTTCGTCGCTGGGCTACAAGCACGTCGACGTCGTGTTCCAGCCGCACCGCTATTCGCGTCTGCAGGCCCTGTGCGACGACTTTGCCGATGCATTTGCCAATGCCGATAAACTGCTGCTGATTGATGTGTTCTCGGCTGGCGAGATGCCCATTCCGGGTGTTACCTCTAAGATGCTCGCCGATACCGTGCGCGCCAAGCATCCTGGCAAGGAGGTCGTGTACTGCTCCAGCCGTCTTGAGCTCAATCAGGAGCTCGAGCAGATGGTGGGCGAGGGCGACTTGCTGCTCACCATGGGTGCCGGTGACGTTACGACCGTCGGTCCCGAGTTCATTGAGTATCTGACTGCCAAGAAAGACGCTTAAGTCTAATGGGTCTGTTTAACGCCGTCATGGCGCTCTCGGGCATGATCGACACGGATGTGATCGAGGACGAGCGCCTTGCGCGTCATACGAGCTATCGTATCGGCGGCAAGGCCGACCTCTTTGTGACGTGCCATAGCTATCATGCCCTCCGCCGCGCCGTGGCGGTGCTCGATCGCGAGCAGGTGCCGTGGGTCATCATCGGCAAGGGCTCCAATCTGCTGGTTGCCGATGGCGGTTATCGCGGTGCCGTCATTTCGCTCGGACGTGAGTTTCAGCGCACGGTTGTTGCCGATGACGGTTGTACGCTGACGGTCGGTGCGGGCGTGATGTTTGCGCGCCTGGTCAACGATGCCCTGTCGCGTAGCCTCTCGGGCCTTGAGTTTGCCGTTGGCATCCCTGGGTCGGTCGGCGGTGCGATATCTATGAATGCCGGCACACGGACCGAATGGATTGGCTCGCTGGTTGAGGATGTCGTAACGTTTGACCCGGCATCCGGTATCAAGCATTATGCGGGGTCCGAGATCACTTGGGGCTACCGCGAATGTAGCCTTCCCCGCAATGAGATCATCCTCGAGTGCGTGCTCAAACTTAAACCGGCGCCCAAGGCCGACATTCGCGAGCGCATGGAGCGGTACCTGACGAGGCGCAAGCGTACACAGCCCATGGGTCGCGCATCCTGCGGGTCGGTCTTTCGCAACCCGCCCGATGCGAGTGTGGGCAAGCTTATCGAGGATTGTGGATTAAAGGGTTTTTCGATTGGCGGCGCGGAAGTTTCGCCCGTTCACGCTAATTTTATCGTTAATAACGGAACTGCCTCGGCCGATGACGTTGCCGCGGTTATCAGACATGTGCACGGAAAGGTGAGGGAGGCGTATGGCATCGAGCTCAGACCGGAAGTTAAATTCCTCGGCTTCTAGAGCATCGAAACCCACCTTCCGCCGCGCCGGAGGGCGTTCCGGCCCCCCTGCCAAACCTCAACGCAATACCGTCGCGCACTCTAAGTCTGTCGGGCATGCACGACAGGCCGGGCGTCCGGTCGTCGGCTCTCAGCTCGGTAATCGTCCGGCCGCAAAAAAGTCCTCGCGTTCCTCGGTGACGCCTAAGCCTGTTATGGGCGCCAAGCCTGCCCGTCCCATGGCAACTCCTAAGCCCTCGACGGGAACTAAGGCGGCGCGTCCGGGTCGCACGCTGGGCGCATCGAAACCGCGCTCGCTGACATCGGTGCCGGCTACCGCCAAGAAGCCTTCGGGTAAAAAAGGCGTCAACCCGTTGTCTTCACTTGGGGCGATGGCAAATAAAACGTCAGACGCCGCTTCTCTCGTTACAGGCAAAGGCAAAATCGTGGGCGGCGTTCTGGCCGTCTTGGCCGTGTTCGTCGTCGTTGCCATCGTGGTGATCAACTCTGGATTGTTTACCGCCACTGATATTCAGATTCAAGGCAGCGAGCATGTGACGAAGCACGATGCTATCCAGCTGATCGATTTGCCCGAGGGAACATCGCTTTTTAACGTCGATCCCGACCAGATTACCGAGGACCTCAAGCAGAACCCGTGGGTCTCGGGCGTGGATGTCCAGCGTCAGTTCCCGCATACGCTCATCATTACGCCTATGGAGCGCAAGGTCATCGCAATTGCCTATATCAGCTCCGATGACCTTGCCTGGGCCATCGGGGATGATGACACCTGGATCGCCCCGCTGTCGACGTCGGTCGAAGTGGATGACCAGGGCAACGTCATCACGACGGGGCAGGGCTCAAATACCCTGACCGGCATTGATGCCGCGCTGGCGCTCGCTAAGCACTATGGCGCGGTGTTGTTGACTGATGTCTCGGCGGATGTCGCTCCGGTTTCCGGCCAGGCGGTGAGCTCCAAGGCCGTTAAGGCTGGCTTGGATTATGTGCGTGGTTTTTCGAGCGAGTTCTTGGGACAAGTCAAGGATATTTCCACGCCTTCGGTCGAAGCCATCTCGGCAAACCTCAATAACGGCATTGAGGTGTCGCTGGGCGATTCGAACGATATCGTCAAGAAGGAGCGCGTGGTCACCAAGCTGCTTTCGCAGGTAGAGGGCGTAACGTATATCAATGTGCGCTCTCCGGGTAACTATACATTTAGGAACGCTCCGACCTCGTAGCGCTGGTTGATGCTTTGTTGAGGGGCCATACCACGCCGTTTATCTGGTTTGTTTGGTTTTCACGGTCAATTATTTGACTGATACGTTCATAATGTGCAAACATAATACGGTTTACCTTTGCATTTACTTTCAACCTGAAGGTTAATGTGCGCAGGGGTCGACCCATGCTATGGCTATAACCTTTGTTCGGAGGACCGACATGCACGAGACAGAGATCAACAACTACCTTGCCGTCATTAAGGTGGTCGGCGTCGGCGGCGGCGGTACCAACGCGGTCAATCGAATGATCGAAGAGGGCATCCGCGGCGTCGAGTTTGTTGCCATCAACACCGATGCTCAGGCGCTCGCGATCTCTGATGCCGATATCAAGGTGCACATCGGCACCGACCTTACCCGCGGCCTGGGCGCCGGCGCCAACCCCGAGGTTGGCCGCAAGGCTGCCGATGAGTCCCGCGACGACATTGCCGAGGCGCTCGCTGGCGCCGACATGGTGTTCATCACGTGCGGCGAGGGCGGTGGCACCGGTACCGGCGCTGCTCCCATCGTTGCCGATATCGCGATGAACGAGGTCGGTGCGCTGACCGTCGCCGTCGTGACCAAGCCCTTCACCTTCGAGGGCCGCAAGCGCAAGAAGAGCGCCGAGGAGGGCATTAAGACCCTCTCCGATTGCGTCGACACCATGATCGTCATCCCTAACGATAAGCTGCTCGACATCGCCGAGAAGAAGACCACCATGCTCGAGGCCTTCGCGATTGCCGATGGCGTCCTTTCCCAGGGCACCCAGGGCATCACCGACCTCATCACCGTCCCCGGTATCATCAACCTGGACTTCGCCGATGTTAAGACCATCATGAAGCAGGCCGGTACCGCCATGATGGGTATCGGTACCTCTTCTGGGGACACCCGTGCCGTCGATGCTGCCCAGCAGGCCATCTCCAGCCCGCTGCTCGAGAGCTCCATCGATGGTGCCACGCGCGTGCTGCTCTCCATCGCCGGTTCCAAGGACCTGGGCATCCAGGAGATCAGCGACGCCGCCGACGTTGTCGCCAACGCCGTCGACCCCGAGGCCAACATCATCTTCGGTACCGTTGTCGACGAGTCCCTGGGCGATCAGGTGCGTATCACCGTCATCGCTACGGGCTTCTCCGACTCCAACGTCAACCGTCAGGACGAGCTCTTTGCTGCTCAGCAGTCTCAGAGCAAGGCAGCTGCCTCCGCTGAGCCGCAGCGCACCGCTCCGGCCACCAGTCCGGCTCAGGCCGCTCCGACCCGCAACGTCGGTGGCACCGAGCTTCCTAACTTCGGCAACGATCAGTTCGAGCTTCCCGACTTCCTGAAGCGCGGCAGCTTCTAAGTCATTTTTTGCATTGTTGTGCACAGGGGCGTGTCCGTATGGACGCGCCCTTTTTATTTCGACTTTGTAAACTAGAACCTCCAATCTCCTTACGTTCCCTTTACGATTGCCTCCAGTGCAGCAGGTATCCTTTAAAGAAGTATGACAGCCGTATAAACGCGGGCTGTAGCGGCGACGCCGCGTACTTGTGTTATTAGGAGGCTTTAGTATGGCAGCACGTGCGGACAACGTTTCGCGTGTCGACCATGATGGAGTTACGTTGGTGGAAGGCGCGACATCCGATGTTCGCTTTGCCTTCACCGAGCGCGCCGGTGGCGTTTCCGAAGATGCGTACTCCTCACTCAACTTGGGCTCGCATGTTGGCGATGACCCCTTTGCTGTTCAAGAAAATCGTCGTCGTGCGCTCGAGGCTATGGGTGCCGCCGAGTGCGAGCACAACCTGCTCGTTCCCAATCAGGTCCATGGTGACCATATCGTTGCGGTGACCTCGAACGGCGCCGATGACCTTGAGGACGTCCGCGAGCAGATTGCCGAGGGCTGCGATGCCATCGTCTGTACGGCGCATAACGTGCCCGTGCTGCTCTGCTTTGCCGACTGCGTTCCCGTGGTGCTGGTGGCCCCTGGCGGATTTGCCGTGGTGCACTCCGGTTGGAAGGGCACGATTGCACGTATTTCTGCCAAGGCGTGCCAGGCGCTTTGCGATGCTGCCGGCTGCGATGCGAGCGACGTTTCCGCCTATATCGGCCCCCATATCTTGGGTGACGAATATGAGGTATCCCAGGAACTCATGGATCGCTTTGCCGCCGAGTTCTCGTGCATCGATGCGAGCACCTCTCGCATGCTCGATCTTTCCGCTGCCATTTGCGAGGCGCTGGTAGATGTCGGTGTCGACGCGGATAATATCGTGGATACCCAGCTTTCGACCGTGCGTCAGAATGACCGCTTTTATTCCTACCGTAATGAGGGCGGTACCTGTGGGCGCCATGCTGCGATCGGCGTGATGCTATGAGAAAGATCGTATCGGCCCTGAGCGCCGCTGTGCTAACGCTTACGCTGTGTGCCTGTTCTTCGGGATCTTCCACCTCTTCCATTACCGTCGCTGGCTCCACGACCTGCCTTCCTATCGCCGAGATTGCGGCCGAGGGCTTTAAGGAGGAGACCGGCATCGACGTGCTCGTTTCCGGTTTGGGTTCTTCCGCAGGCATCGAGGCCGTCAGCGCCGGCACGGCCGATATCGCCAGCTCCTCCCGTGGACTCAATGCCGACGAACAGGATCTGGGCCTGACTCCCATCGTCATTGCCCACGACGGTATCGCGGTCATCGTGAACGACGACAACCCCGTCGATAACCTCTCGACCGAGCAGCTCCGCGATATCTACGCCGGCAAGATTACCAATTGGAAAGAGGTCGGTGGCGAGGACCTGAGGATTCAGGTTATCAACCGAGATGAGGCGTCCGGCACGCGTGAGGCCTTTCGTACCATCGTGATGGACGGCACCCCGTTCGATCGCCGCTCGGCCGTTCTTTCGGGCACGGGCCAGGTGCGCGACGTGGTATCTCGTTCGCGCGGTGCCATTGGCTACATTTCGCTGGGCTTCGTCGATAGCCTCAACGCCAAGACCTCGGTCAAGGCCGTCTCGGTCAATCATGTTGAGGCGTCCGAGAAGACGGTCGCGAGCGGCGGCTATCCCATCTCACGCGACCTTTACTTCTTTGTGAAGGGTGCGCCTTCGCAGCAGGCGCAGGATTACATCGACTACGTGACGTCCGAAAAGATGGACAAGCAGATTCGTGAGGCGGGCTTTATCCCCGTCACCAACGACGAGAAGGGGAGTGAGTAGCATGGAAGCACAGGAAAACTCCCAGACTGAGCAGAATGTTCAGACGCCCAAGAAGCGCGAGCTGGCGCTCGTATCGCGCAGTACCTATATCAAGGAGAAGGCGCTGCAGTGGATCTTCTTTGCCTGCGCGTTCTTGGCGGTCGTTACCGTCATCCTGATTTTTGTCTTTACCACGTACTCGGCGCTGCCCGTCTTTACCGACATCGGTCTGGCGGAATTCTTTAGCTTTACGTGGGCGCCCTCTGAGGGCCACTACGGCATCATGTCGCTGCTTGCCGGCTCAGGTCTGGTGACCGTCGGTGCGCTCGCCATGGGCGTGCCGCTGGGCGTAGGTACGGCCGTGTACCTGGTCGAGATCGCCAGCAAGCGCGTGCGCAAGCTCATCAGCCCTGCCGTTGACCTGTTGGCCGGCATCCCTTCTATCATCTATGGTTTCTTTGGCATGATCATCATTCGTCCGTTTATCGCGCAACTGACCGGTGGTCTTGGTTTTGGTGCGCTGACAGCGTGGTTCGTGCTCGCCATCATGATCGTCCCTACCATCACGACGCTTACCATCGATGCCCTCAATTCCATTCCCATGGGCATTCGCGAGGCATCGTATGCCATGGGTGCTACTAAGTGGCAGACCATCTATAAGGTCGTGTTACCTGCCGCCAAGCTGGGTATCGTGGATGCCATCGTGCTGGGTATGGGCCGTGCCATCGGCGAGACCATGGCCGTGCTCATGGTCGTGGGTAACGCCCCGGTTATTCCCGACAGCATTGCGAGCCCCATCTCGACGCTCACGAGCCAGATTGCGCTCGACATGAGCTATTCCTCGGGTCTGCACCGCTCGGCGCTGTTCGGCATGGGCGTGGTCCTGTTTATCATCTCCGCCACGCTGGTGGGCATCGTCCGTCTGATTTCCAAGAAGAAGAGGGGGTAGGCTATGTCCGATTCCGTTGACGCGACGGTCGATACGACCTCGTCGCGCGAGCGCATCAAGCGTGCCCTTTCCCACGGCAAGAAGGGCCGCATCAACAAAGACCTGTCCAACAAGATCATGCTTGGCGTGTTCCGTGCCGCGGCATACATCACCACGCTGGTGCTGGTCGCTATCATCGCCTACGTGGTCATTAATGGGCTGCCGCATATCTCGCTCGACTTTATCTTCGGTTGGCCCCAGGGCGTCAACGCCGAGGGCGGAATTTGGCCCACAATCGTCTCGACCGTCTATGTGACGGCGCTCGCCATGCTTATCTGCACGCCGATCGCTGTGCTGGCAGCCGTCTATCTGGCCGAGTACGCCAAGCAGGGCAAGGTCGTCGAGCTCATTCGCTACGCTGCTGACGCTTTGGCCTCGGTGCCCTCCATCGTTATGGGCCTGTTTGGCTACGCCTTGTTTGTCGAGGCCATGGGCCTGGGCCTTTCGATGGTCTCGGCCGCTCTGGCACTCGCGCTCTTGATGCTTCCCATCGTCATGCGCACCACCGAAGAGGCCATTCGCGCCGTTCCGCGCTATATCCGTTGGGGCGCGTACGGCCTGGGCGCCACCAAGTGGCAGGTTGTCTCCAAGATCGTGCTTCCTTCTGCCTTTGGCCGTATTGCCACCGGTATCGTCCTTGCCATCGGCCGTGCCATTGGCGAGACCGCGGTGGTGCTCTACACCATGGGCCAGGCCATCAATCTACCTATTTCGCCGCTCGATTCCGGCCGCCCCATGACGGTTCACCTGTACCTGCTTGCCAACGACGGCATCAACATGAACGCAGCCTACGGCACCGCGCTCTTGCTGATGGTGATCATTTTGGCCTTCAACCTGTTTGCGCGCTTCCTGTCGCGCAAGCGTCGCTAGTTAAGGAGTCCCATGTCCGTTTATCAGTCCGCTCCCACGCTGGAGCAAGCGGCCATTACGGCCAAGGATTTCAACTTTTGGTACGGTGACTTTCATGCGCTGACGGGGCTCGACCTCAACATCGCCAAAAACGCCATCACCTCGTTTATTGGCCCTTCGGGCTGCGGCAAATCGACGTTTCTGCGCTGCATCAACCGCATGAACGACCTGATCGAGGGCACGCGCATCGAGGGCACCATGACGCTCGACGGCAACGATATCTATGCCGAGGGTGTCGACCCGGTCGATCTCCGTCGTCGCGTGGGCATGATCTTTCAGCAGCCCAACCCGTTTCCTAAATCCATCTACGAGAATGTCGCCTTTGGCCCTCGTCTGCAGGGCGTGACTAGCAAAAGTGACCTCGATGACATCGTGGAAGAATCGCTCAAGAGCGCCAACCTCTGGAAAGAGGTATCCAATCAGCTCAACAAGGATGGTTTGGCGCTCTCGGGCGGTCAGCAGCAGCGTCTGTGCATCGCGCGCGTGCTCGCGGTGCAACCCGATGTCCTCCTGATGGACGAGCCCTGCTCCGCCATCGACCCCACGTCCGTCTCTAAGGTCGAGGATCTGATGGCCGAGCTGGCGCCCGAGATGACGATCATCATCGTCACGCATTCAATGCAGCAGGCAGCTCGTATTAGCGACTACACCGCATTCTTCTTGCAGGAAGTTGCCGGCGAGCCCGCCACGCTCATCGAGTATGGTCAAACCGACGCGATCTTCACCAGTCCGGTGGACTCGCGGACGGAAGACTATATCACCGGCCGCTTTGGCTGATCGGTGCGACTAGTCCCAAGCTGATCGGACCTGGTCCGGTGTGTATTCACTGTGCGGGCGGCATGACCGCACCCAACTGATTGGAGTGAACCATGCGCAAACTGTTTTCCCGTCAGCTCGTCGAGGCCCGTCACGAGATGCTGAGCATCTATGAGGCCGTCGATCTGGCCCTCCACGATGCCGTGAAGGCCTATGTGACCGACGACCGCAAGCTCGCCACCAAGACCAAGAAGCGCACGCTTTCGATTGACGCGCGCTGCGCCAACCTGGAGGCCGTCTGCTACAACCTGATCGCCACGCAGTCACCGGTCGCCTCCGACTTCCGCCTGCTTCAGACGATCATCTACGTCGACTTTAACCTGCAGCGCATGACCGATAAGGTCCGTCAGATCTGCCGCGCCACGCGTCATATGATCAAGGCTGACATCTCGCTGCCCAAGGAGCTTGTCGGCACGGTCGAGGCCGAGGCTGAGGCTGTCTACCAGGTGCTGGGCTCTTCGCTTTCTGCGCTCGTCACCAATGACATGTCCATCATTTGCAACTTGGCCGTCGAGGACGAGCCGGTGCACGCTGCCTACGAGAAGTTCTTCCGCACCTTTAACCGTATGGATACGGGCGACTTTATGGACGACGACAGCAACTATGACGACCTGCGCCGCGCCATCATGGTTTCGCGCTACCTCGATCGCATCGCCTCGATTTCCATCGATGCCGCCTGCCGTCTGACTTTCCTGTTGACTGGTCAGCGCATGAATGCCGGCGATATCGCCCGCACTGATGAGGATGAGCTCGAGAGCATGCGCGTGCCTTCGGGCGAGGGCGTTATCATGAGGCCCGCCGTCGACGCTCGCTACGTTGCCAAGGTGCCCGTTAACGAGGTCGGCGAGGGTCTTCGCTATCTGCTCGATCATCTTGAGGACGAGGACGATGGCGAGGACGACGAGGAGTAAGCAACCCCGTTCGTCGAAAGATTGTAAATACCTAAGTGAGCGCGGCCTTGCACATGCGGGGCCGCGCTCTTGCGTTAGCATGGGACTACTTGTTTGGCTGTCAGCGGAGGCGATTAGCAATGGATAACTATTTGGACTTGATGCGCGCTCGCCGCGAGCAGATTCTTGAACGTTTTTATGCGGCGCTCGATCGCGCAGGCCGTCCCCACGACGCCGCGCGCCTCATTGCCGTGTCCAAGACCGTTGGTGTCGATGAGACCGTTGCCGCCATCCAGGCGGGGTATCGCCATTTTGCCGAGAATCGCCCGCAGGAGCTGGTTCGCAAGCTCACGGGTCTGGCGGAGCATCCGGAGCTGCCCGAGGTGCGCTTCGATATGATCGGCAACCTGCAGACCAATAAGATCAATGCGGTGCTGGGCTCAGCCGAGCTGATTCACTCGGTGGGTTCGCTGCATCTGGCGCAGGCGATCTCGAGCCGTGCTGTCCGCAAGATTGAGGCAGGCGAGCTCGCCGGCCCCCAGCGTGTGCTCATCGAGGTCAATGTGAGTGGTGAGGAGTCGAAGGGAGGCTTTTCGCCCGATGAGATTCGCGCCGCCGCGGGTGAGCTTGCGGAACTTGAGGGAATTTGCGTGCAGGGGCTTATGACTATGGCGCCCCGGGGGAATAAGGATGTGGCACGCCGCACCTTTGCGGGGCTTCGTGAGCTGAGGGATGAGCTGGAGGCGACGCATCCCGATTTGAACCTGCCTGAGCTTTCCTGCGGTATGAGCGAGGACTTTGAGCCTGCCCTTGAGGAGGGCTCTACGCTCGTTCGCCTGGGCAGGGTAGTATTTAGCCCGGAGTTTGCAGTAAAATAAGGCTCTGAAGTGCGCACTGATTATCGGGGCGCCTGCACTAAACCGCGAGAGGACACAACCATGGGCTTCCTTGACGAGATTAAAAATAAGATGCACCTGGGCGGCCAGCAGGGTTACGACCAGGGTTATGGCCAGGACGACGACTACGGCTACGATGATGGCTATGACGATGGCTATCAGGGCAACGGCTACAGCGGTGCTTCGGGCGAGGGCTTCTACACCCAAGACGAGCCGAGCAACGGCCTGCTTGGTCAGACGCGCCGTGGTGAAGCTGAGTCGGTTGCCGTGTATACACGCTCCGGACAGCTGGTCGGCGATGACTCTCGCCATGCCACGACGTATAACCCGCCTTCGCGCTCGCAGGACAGTGTTGCGAGCGGTTATCGTCCTGGTGCCTATGACACGCCGTCGAGCTACGCCGAGAACACCCGCGCCCGTGCCGCCGCTGCGCCCGCGCCTGCACCGAGCGATGCCTCGGCCTATGCGAGCAATATCATCAACGCCACGCCGCAGCTGCCGGCCTATGTCCTGCGCCCCGAGAGCTATGATGACGTGGAGACCGTGGTGCGCCGCGTTCGCACCAAGCAGCCTGTCGCACTGATTTTTGTGGGCGTACGCACCGAAGTTGCCAAGCGCGTCTTGGACTTCTCTTACGGCTTTGCCTGCGGTCTGGGTGCCACGGTCAAGGAGGTGGGCGACCGCGTGTTCATGGTGCTGCCCGCCGGTTGCGAGGTCAAAGATTCCGATCTCAAGAAGCTTCGTGCCGACGGCTACCTCAAGTAAAGACAAGACGAGGAGATTCCCATCAACATCTACACCATCGTCCAGCTGGTCAACACGCTGTTCAACTTCTATTCCACGCTCATTATCGTCTACTGCTTTATGACGTGGATTCCCATGAAGCAGGGTGGTTTGCTTCAGGATATTGCCGCGGTGCTTGATAGCGTGTGCGGTCCGTGGCTTAACCTGTTCCGTCGTTTCATCCCGCCGATGGGCGGTATCGATTTTTCGCCGGTCGTTGCGATTATTGCGTTGCAGTTGGTGCAGAGGCTGGTTCTGCAGCTTCTTATAGGTATACTCGTGTAGAACTGACTTAGTAACTTACGTCGGGCGTGTAGCGCCGAGGCGATGAAAAAGGAGACTTGTTATGGCTATTACCCCTGCAGACATCCAGGCTCAGACTTTCTCTGAGGCCAAGCGTGGCTACGATCCTGCTGAGGTCGACGTCTTCTTGGAGACGCTGTCCTCCGAGGTTGACGCTATGCTCGCTAAGATCGTCGACCTTAAGGGTCGTCTGACTGCTACCGAGCAGCAGCTTGCCGATGCGCAGGCTCAGCTTGCCCAGGCTCAGGATGCCACCGCCCAGGCCGCTCCTGCCGCCCCCGTGGCTGCTCCCGCCCCTGACTTCTCCGCTCAGGAGCGCCAGATTTCCGCTGCCTTGATCGCTGCCCAGCAGACCGCTGAGACCATCGTCAACGATGCCAATGAGAACGCTGAGCGCATCCGCAACGAGGCTGACGCCAAGGCCCGCGAGGTTATCCGCCAGGCTCTGACCGAGAAGCAGGCCGAGCTCGAGGAGATCGATCGTCTCAAGGCTTCCCGTGAGGAGTTCAAGGCCGAGTATCTCAAGCTCATCCAGCACTTTATGGACGATGCCCAGAACTCCTTCCCGGCCGATCTGATGGCCTCTACGCCGGTCGGTTCTGCCGCTTCTCCTGCGGTGACTGTTCCCGCCGAGCCGCTGCCCGTCGCTGACCCGGTTGTCCCCGTGGCCGATCCCTTCGCCCCGATCGACAACTTCGCTGCCGACGACCTGGACTAACATTCGGCCTACAATTTAGTGCCTAGAAAGGACCCGCAGCTTGCGGGTCCTTTTTTATGACTGTGCTGGGGTGCGTAACATAAAAACCGAGCCCTGCACATAGTGGCGCAGAACTCGGCGAACGGGTGAGCGGTCAAGGGTAGGTTTTTAAGGCATGTCCCAAAAATCTACTTGAGGAGGAAGTCGGGGAGGGGAATGGTGCGTGCCTCGCGATGCTTGGGATCGGCGATGTGGTCGGCGGGATAGCCACAGACGAGCATGTGATAGGGATAGACGCCCTTGGACAGATTGAACTGCTCTTGTGCCACCTCAGGCTTAAAATGGCATACCCAGCACGTTCCCAGGCCCTGCTCGGTAGCCTCCATCATCATCTGATCACACACGATGGACGTATCGATTTCACTGGAATTCATCTGATCATACGGGCGCACCCAAGCATCATCGGTAACGCTGCAAATAAGGAAGACAAGCGGAGCCCCAAAGATAGACCCATCACGAGCAAACCGAGGCTGACAAACAGCAGCCTTCTCCAGAAGCTCAGGCGTATCCAACACCATCACACGGGTTGGATGATTATTACAAGCAGAAGGAGCAATCCGCCCAGCCTCAACAATGGCATCCACCACAGCCTGCTCAACAGAACGATTCTCAAACTCGCGACAAGAATACCGACCCCGAGCCAGATCCAAATACCCCATAACCAAACCCTCCAAAGTCAGCGAATCAATCCAAAGTAAAACAAAGGGTACCCAAAGCACCATCCAGCCAAACGTTTAAGGCGGTCCCAAAGTTCCCAATCGGGCTCAAAGGTCCTGCCAACAAAAGCCTCATTGCTTTCAAAGTATCAGCCAAAGTTCCCAATGGTGGTACGTAAGGCGAAGGGCCGGCCACGGTTTGCTTTCGAACGACTCTGCAAAGCAGCCGGAGTGAGAAAGCAAACCGTGGCCGACCCTTCGCCGCCGGGACACGTACCCCCAATTAACTGTTCTTCATGACAATCGAATCCACGACATCGGCCACATTCTCGCAGCAGTCGGCGCAGTACTCCAGGAAGGCGTACACGTCACGCCAAGCGATGACCTCGAGCGGGTCCTTGCCGTTAACGTGCAGGTTGCGCATGGCGTTGATGTAGAGCTCGTCGGCCTCGGACTCGATGGTGTTGATCTGGATGACAAGCTCGCGCAGGGTCTTGGACTTGCGGTAGTTGGGAAGCTCGACCATTAGGTCCTTCATGGCGCGGCAGGCATCGGTTACCTTGTGGGCGATGACGATGGCGTCGGGATGGATGCTCTGAATGTTGGTGAAGTAGACGCGCTGCACGACGCCCTCGATGCGGTCGAGCACGGTGTCGAGTGAGCAGCTCATCAGATCCAGATCCTCGCGCTCGAGCGGGGTGATAAAGGCGGTGAGCAGGGCGTCTTCGAGCTCGTGGTGCTTCTTGTCTGCCGCATGCTCAATCGCATGCATCTTATCGAGCATGTCGTGGATCTGCGCGGGGTCAAAGTTCTCAAAAATCTTGGTGAGCAGCTCTGCGGCCTGGACGGCGAGGTCGGCGCAGGCGACGTAGTTGTCAAAGTAGAACGAATCGGGTTTCTTTGCCATGAGTGGTCCTTTCGAGGTGAAGATGGGCGGGCGAGGTAATGCAGTCCGGATGGACGTTCGGTTTGACTAGAGGAACATCATGAACAGCTTGGCCATGACAAAGCTGATGAGTCCGCAGGCAGGGAAGGTGAAGAACCAGGTGAACATCATGTCCTTGACGACGCCGAAGTTGATGGCCGAGAGGCGCTTGACGGCACCGACGCCCATAATGGCGCAGGTCTTGATGTGCGTGGAGGACACGGGGATGCCGGTAAGGGTGGCAAGCAGCAGGTTCGCGGCGCCTGCGAGGTCGGCAGAGAAGCCCTGATACTTCTCGAGCTTAACCATGCTCTGGCCGACGGACTTGATGATGCGCTCGCCGCCCACGCTGGTGCCGATGCCCATGGTTGCCGAGCACAGCAGCATAATCCAGATGGGGATGCCGGCATCGCCGACGCTCGTCTGGCCGCTGGCGAAGGCCACGCCTAAAAAGAGCACGCCGATGAACTTCTGTCCATCCTGCGCGCCGTGCATAAAGCTCATGGCCGCGGCACTCGCGATCTGAGCGTATTTAAAGAAGACGTTGGCACGTCGCCTGTTGGCGGCGGCAAACAGAATCGAGACGAGTTTGCACAGGATCCAGCCCATGACAAAACCCAGACCGATGGAGAGCGCCAGGCCGTAGATGACCTTCATCCATTCGTGGACGTTGACGCTGCTCGCGCCGCCGAGGGCGATAGCGGCACCGGTCAGGCCGGCGATAAGGCTGTGGCTTTGCGAGGTGGGGATACCAAAACGCGACGCTGTGGCGCCGTAGACGACGATGGAGAACAGCGCCGCGCAGAGGCACGCGAGCGCCATGGTGCTGTTTCCGCCAAAGTCGACGATATGTGAGATGGTGTTGGCGACGCTCGCGTTAAAGTGCGTCATGATGAGCACGCCGAGGAAGTTGAATGCGGCGCTCATGAGAATGGCGGCGCGGGCGGGCATGCAACGCGTAGTGACGCAGGTCGCGATGGCGTTGGGCGCGTCGGTCCATCCATTGACGAAGATGGCGCCCAACGCGAGGATCACGGTGACGGCAAGGACTGGGTTCGACACAATTTGGCCGAGGAAGGTTGAGAACGTTACGTCCATATATGGGCTTTCTCGAAGTTTGCAGACACGTTACAAAAACATGATAAATCGTATCACCTCCTGTGGGTTTCTTTACCGAGTTCTGATGGGAGAAGTGAACTTTTTGGCACTAAAATTGAATATTAGCCCTGTTGACCGTGGGTGTTCTTTTTGCTAACACGCCATGCGGACACGTGCGATTACTACGACACTCCAAAACCACAGTCTGTTCGCTTTACAACATGCAAACATGCGTTCGATAATAGGAGGCATGGAATATCGACAGACAGATGGCAAAACTCGGCGCGTGCACAAGCAGTATGTGGACGTCGTGGCTCGCATCCTCGCGGGCGGACAGGTCGTGCCGGTCACCGTCTGCTGGGTCGACGGTCGTTGCTTTACGATTGACGAGATTGTCTCGACCACTGGGTTTGGCCTGACGGTTCACGGCATCCGTACGGCAACCTATAAGGTGCGTTTTGGCGGGCACGCGACCGAGTTGTATCTGGAGGGCCAGACGCGCGAGCGGGCGGACGGCTCGCAGGCACACGTGATGCGTTGGTGGGTCTGGGCCTTTGATCGCACGCTCGAGGGCGAGCGCCGTAGGTAAGGACGTACGGCATTCGGGTACAATGACAGGAATCTTGTCATCTGCTGCGCCGTCTTTCACGGCGCTTTGTGAAAGGACGAAGTATGAACGATATCCAGGGCTATCAGAACGGCCCCGTCGAGAGCGGCGCAAGCCGCGCCAAGGAGATGTCGCCGCGCGCGTACAATCTCACCATGTCTGCCCTGATCTTCTTGGGCTTTTGCGCCATGGGCGCCGGCGCCTACTTTACGAGCACCATGTCGTTTGCGCGCATGATGATGAGCGGCGCCGCCTTGCCGCTGGTCTTTGGCTCGTTTATTTTGACCATCGTCGGCATGGTCATGATGTCGGCCGCCGCCAGCAAGCAGTCCGTGGGCCTGTCCCTTGTGGGCTACGTAATCTTTGCGAGTACCTTTGGCCTGACCGCGTCGTTTGGCCTTGCCAACTATGACCTGCCCACCATCAACACCGCTTTTATCGCCACGGCCGCCATCACCTTTGTCTTTGGCGCGCTTGGCGTGACCTTCCCCAAGTTTTTCCAGCGTGTGTATGGCATCGGTTTTGGTATTCTGCTCGCCACTATTCTGGTTGAGATCGTACTGATGTTCATGGGCGTTTCGCAGTCCATCACCGACCTGATCGTGATTGTGGTGTTCGCTGGCTTTATTGGCTACGACACCTATGTTGCCACGACGGTGCCGCCTACGCTGCCCAACGCCGTGCTCATGGCCTCTAACCTGTTCGTGGATATTATCAACGTGTTCCTGCGCATTTTGAACATCCTCGGCCGTCGCGATTAAAGCGCGGCATTGCGACGCTTCCTGCCGGACACGGTAAAACGATGCGAAAGGCGGTCCTTCGGGGCCGTCTTTTTTGTGCGCGGCGGGGTATCATGGATGGGAAAAGCCGATAGCGGCAGGGGCCGGGAAGGGGACCCCACATTGGCGCCCTCGACG
>UROA01000003.1 GCA_900549355.1 uncultured Collinsella sp.
CTTCCTTAAACTCGGGAAGCTTCTCAGAGCAAATAACCTGCGCGATCGGGCAGCGGGTGTGGAAACGGCAACCAGTCGGCGGATCCAACGGTGACGGCGGATCGCCGGCGAGGATGATGCGCTTACGGGTCTTCTGGATATCCGGATCGGGAACCGGCACAGCAGACAGCAGCGACTGCGTGTACGGATGGTGAGGCTCGCTATAGAGCGTCTTCCAGTCCGAAACCTCAACCATCTTACCCAGATACATAACGGCAACGCGATCGGAAATGTGCTGCACGACGGACAGGTCGTGAGCGATAAACAGATACGCGGTACCGAACTTGTCCTGAAGTTCCTTGAGCAGGTTCAGAACCTGGGCCTGAATGGAAACATCCAGAGCGGAGACCGGCTCGTCGCAGATGATCAGCTTGGGCTTCAGCGCAAAAGCGCGGGCGATACCGACACGCTGACGCTGGCCGCCCGAGAACTCATGCGGATAACGGTTGATGTGCTCGGGGTTCAGTCCGACAACGTCGAGAAGCTCGCGGACGCGCTCAATGCGCTCCTCCTTGGTGCCCACGCCGTGAATGGTCATGGGCTCGGAGACGATCTCACCGATGGTCATACGAGGGTTGAGCGAAGCATAAGGATCTTGGAAGATAAACTGCATCTCGCGACGCATGTCCTTGATCTCATGCTTGCTCATCTCGGCAACATCTTTGCCCTGGAAGAACACCTTACCGGCGGTCGGCTTGGTCAGGCGCATGATGGTACGGCCCGTGGTGGACTTACCGCAACCAGACTCGCCAACCAGACCGAAGGTCTCTCCAGGATAAATCTCAAAAGAGATGTCATTTACAGCAGAGACGACACGCTTGGAGAAGCGCTTGGCGAACATGCCGGACTCAGCGGGGAACTCCTTAGAGAGGTGCTCGACCTTCAGCAGCGGAGTACGCTCGTTGGTATCTGCCATTACGCCTCGCCTCCCTTCTTGGAATCCTTGCGCGTACGGGACGTCTCAGGAGCGTTCTTGAGGAACTCGGGGTCACCGGAGTAGTGGCACGCAGAGTAGTGACCAGACTCGGTGACAACGCGCTCGGGGCGCTGCTTGCGGCACTTATCGGTCGCATAGGGGCAACGAGGCGAGAACACGCAGCCCTCGGGCAGGTTCATGAGCGAAGGCGGGTTGCCATGAATCGGCGTAAGCGGCTTCTTCTCATCGATGGCCTGCTCCGGGATGGAGCGGATAAGGCCCCAGGTATAGGGGTGGCGGCTCTCGTAGAAGATTTCCTCAGCAGTACCGAACTCGACGGGACGGCCGGCGTACATAACCATGATCTTGTCGGCCATATCAGCGACAACGCCCAGGTCATGGGTGATCATGATGATGGCGTTGCCGTTCTTCTCCTGCATTTCCTGCATAAGCTCAATAATCTGAGCCTGAATGGTAACGTCCAGGGCAGTCGTGGGCTCGTCGGCAATCAAAATATCGGGATCGCAGGCAAGAGCCATGGCAATCATGACGCGCTGACGCATACCGCCAGAGAACTGGTGCGGATACTCATTGACGCGCTTCTCGGGCTCGGGAATACCAACGAGGTCCAAAAGCTCGGTGGCACGCTTGAGCGCCTCCTGCTTGGAGTAGCCGCGGTGCAGACGAAGACCCTCGCCCACCTGCTTGCCGATCTTATAGACCGGGTTCAAGGAGGTCATAGGATCCTGGAAGATCATCGCGATGTCGTTACCGCGAATGTGCTGCATCTCTTCCTCGGTCATCTCGAGGATAGAACGACCGCGATAGCGAACGTCGCCGCCTTCGATCTTTCCCGGAGGCATCGAGATAAGACCCATGATGGTCATGGCGGTCACGGACTTACCGGAGCCGGACTCACCGACGACGCCCAGGGTCTCGCCGCGATCGAGCGTGTAGGAGACACCGTCGACAGCGCGAACAACGCCATCCTCGGTGTGGAAATACATCTTAAGGTCATCGACCTCGAGCAGATGCTGGCCCTCGGGAACCGGCTGGTCCTTCAGGTCCACATAGTTCTTGTTCTTCTTCATCCTTATGCGTCCTTCATCTTGACGTCGAGGGCGTCGCGCAGACCGTCACCCAGCAGGGTGAAGGCGAGCACCGTCGAGAGAATTGCCAGACCGGGCATGATCATCATCCAGGGAGCAGTCAGAAGATACTGCTGACCGTCTTGAATCATGGAGCCCCACGAAGGCGTAGGCGGAATAACGCCCATGCCGAGGAAGGACAGAGCTGACTCGGTCAGGATGGCGCCACCAATGTTCATGGTCGCGTAGACCACGATGGAGGCGACGGAGTTCGGGAAGATGTGACGCACGACGATACGAGCATCAGATGCACCCATCGCGCGCGCAGCGTCAACATAATCGTTTTCCTTGACCGTCAAGATTGCAGAGCGGAAAACGCGCGCAATCGAAGGCCAGCCGAGAATGCCGATGGCAAAAAAGACGTTCTGAAGACCACGGCCGATAACGGCGATCATGGCGACAACGAAAAGCACGTACGGGAACGCCAAGAAGATATCCGCACAGCGCATGATGATCGTATCCCAGATGCCGCCGTAGAAACCGGCCAGAGCACCCATGACCAGACCAATCACCGTGGAGATCGCAGTGGCCATAATACCGACGGAAAGCGAAACACGTGCACCGTAGATAACGCGGACGAGAATGTCACGACCAAGGGCGTCGGTGCCAAACGGGTGCTCTGCACACGGAGCCATCAGCGACGTCTCGGCCATGGTGGTCGAGTCGGAAGCCGTTGGCGAACCGAGCCAGGGCTTAGCCCACAGATCTGCGGTCAGGGCAACCACAACGACGATGATGATCCAGCAGACACCGATAACGGCGAGCTTGTTCTTACGAAGACGCTTAAAAGCGTCGCCCCACAGCGTGCGGGACTTGGCGGGAGCAGATGCGGCCTTGGTGGCGGTAGCCTGCTCCTGAGACTGAGAATCAGTTTCCTGCATGAGACGTACCTCCCTTAGGCCTTATCCGACGGACCGCCAAGGCGGATGCGCGGGTCGAGGAATGCATAGCTAATGTCGACGAGCAGGTTGATCACCATGACGACGACGACGATGAGCGTAACGCCGCCCATAACGATGGGCCAGTCACGCATGCTAATGGCGCGATAGACCTCATAGCCGATACCGGGCCAGTTGAAGACCGTCTCGGTCAGGATGGCGCCCGAAAGCATGCCGCCAAAGTCGACACCAATATAGGTAACGACGGGGATGAGTGCATTCTTAAGCGCATGCTTGATGATGATCGCGCGATTGGAGAGACCCTTGGCTTTTGCCGTACGAATGTAATCCTGGTTCATGACGTCAAGCAGCTGCGAGCGCATAATGCGGGCAGCATAAGCGGTCGAAACCGAAGCCAGCGTAATGGTCGGAAGCACATAGTGCATCCAATCCTGATACTGAGAGCTGGCACCGCCGGCACCCGAGATCGGCATGGAGAATGCACCGCCCGTGGCGTCCTTGAGAATGACGCCAAAGAACAGTTGCAGCAACATACCGAGCCAGAAGGCCGGGACGGCAACGAGGATCGACGTGGTGAGCGTTACCAAAATATCCCAGAAGGAATAACGCTTTACCGCCGAAATGATACCCGCACCGATACCCATGATTGCCTCGAGCACGATGGCGCACGCGGCAAGTTTGACCGTATACGGATACTTCTGGGCAAAGATTTCCGTAACCGGCAGCTTGCGCTGATACGAATTGCCCAGATCGCCATGAAGCAGGCCGTTCATGTAATACAAGTAACGGTCCACGAGCGACGTTTGAACGGGGTCGCCGTTCTCGTCAAGGATCGCGTTGCCGTCCTCGTCCGACTGGACCAGGTGATAGCGGACGCGAAGCTGAAGCTCCACCTCGGGGGACAGAGCCTTGTCTCCACCGATCAGCTTGATCGGATCTCCCGGCACGATATTCTGGAGGGCGAACAAAATCAGCGTAACGCCCAAAAACACCGGGATGAACTGAAGCACACGTTTAACGATGTACTTACCCATACCACTCCCCTATCTAGGGATTAACCTAAATGGGATGCCGATCGCCAGACCGGCATCCCAAAATTACCATCAGCCAGTTTACCCCAGGTTAGGGAGAACTGTATGTTTCCCATGAGGTCTACGTAAATACTTGACCCTCACGGAAGCTGCAAACTCTTAGGCGAGCTCAGCGGTACCCAGATCGGCGTGCTTCTGCGGGTCGACATAGAGGTGCTTGATGCGATCGGAGCCGGCGATGGTGTGCGTGTAGAACATCACCGGGATGACCGGGCAGTCGGCAGCGACCATTGCATCGGCCTCCTGCATCTTAGCGACGCGCTCTTCGTCGTCAACCGTGGTACGGGCCTCGTCGACCTTGGCGTCGAACTCGGGGTTGTTGTAACCAGAGCGGTTGTCGCCACCGAGGGAGTCGGAGTGGAACAGCGGATACAGGAAGTTGTCCATGATCGGGTAGTCGGCAATCCAACCCAGACGACCGAACTGATAGTTAAAGTTCTGATACTGCTCGAGCAGGGCAGACCACTCGGGGGTATCGGAGACAGCGGTAACGCCGACCTTGGCGAGGTCGCCGATGATGGACTCCATGATCTCCTTGTGGCCACCGTCCTGGTTGTAGGACAGAGTCACGTTAATGCCACGATCGCCGTTAGCGCCAGCGGGAGCAACCTTGTCGAGGTACTCGTTAGCCTTGTCGACGTCGTAGGCGCAGAACTCCCATGCGCCCTCCTTGTAGCCATCGATGCCCGGAGGAACAATGCCGTCGGCAGGGGTACGGGTACCCTTGAAGATGGTCTTGCAGATGGCCTCACGGTTGATGGCCAGGGAGATACCCCTGCGCAGGTCGGCGTTGTTGAACGGCTCGGCCGTGTTGTTGCAGGTCAGGTAATAGGTGGAAGGCTCGGCGCCGAGCAGCATGCGCTCGCCGTCACCCATGGTGTAGCCGTCCTTGGACACGCCGCGATCCTTCTTGGCAGCGTCGATCTGAGCAACGGGAACGTCGCAGACATCGAGGTTACCGGCCTGGAACTCCTTGTAAGCGGTCTCCATGTCCTTGATGACCTGGAAGTGGATGCCATCGATCTTGGCCTTGTCGCCATAGTAATCGTCGAACTTCTTGAGGTTGATCTCCTGACCATCCTCCCACTTGCCGTCCATCATGAACGGGCCGTTACCGACCGGCGCAAGGTAGAAGCTCTTGACATCGGACTCGGCGCACTCGGGAACCGGGGCCAGAGCCGGGTGAGAGGCGACGAAGGGGAAGTCGGCGTAAGCGGAAGACAGCTTGACGACGAGGGTCTCATCGTCGGGGCAAGTAACACCGCTGAGCTCGGTAGCGTTACCGGCAAGCAGGTCGTCATAGCCCTCGACCATGGAAAGGTGATAGGAGACCTCGGAAGGGCCGTACTCGGTAGCGATGGCCGACTTGGTGTTGACCAGACGCTCCCAACCGAGCTTGAAGGACTTGGAGGTAACGTCGTCACCGTTGTGGAACTTGGCCTTCTTGATCTTGAAGGTAAACTCGGTGGCGTCGTCGTTGGCCTCAAAAGACTCGCAAGCCAGCGGAACGATCTCGCCCTTCTCGGCGTCATAAGAGGTCAGAGCGTCAAAGAGCTGGTACTCGACCTGAGTGCCCTGGTCCTCCTGGACATTGTAGGGGTCGATGCAGACCGGGTTGTTGATGTAGAAGTTCAGCGTCGAACCGGACTCAGAACCGGAAGCGTCGCCGCCCTTCTTGCCGCATGCGGCAAGAAAAGCCATGGAGCTCGCAGCGAGGGTGCCGCCAACAAAGGCGCGACGACCCATAACGGGCTGGTGGAACATAGAATCAGCCATGCCATCCTCCTTATGAGATAGGACAAAGAAATGTTCAGTCGGACATATGTCGAGACAATCCGATCCGAACCATCAAAACGCCGCCCGCTGCTATGGCTGGTTATGCACAACGGACCAACGTTTCGCAATACAGTAGCGCATTTTATGCACGATTTGGGGCTAATTCCGGTTAACGGTCGAGAATTTCTTTAGTTGGGCGAAGTATGTGGGGATATTTTGACTCTGTTACAAATATGTAAACAAAAAGGGTCCCGCACCTGCGAGACCCATTGCAAACGTATATACGCCGATGCTTAGTAGCCGACGATGCCCTGCGGGAAGAAGAACATGCACAGGACGACGCACACAGCAAAAACAACGGCCATAATTACCGTCAGGCGATCGAGGTTCTGCTCCATGACGCCCGTGGCAGAGCTGGAGTTATACAGCGAGCTAGCGATCATATCCGAAACGCCGGTGCCCTTACCGGAATGCATCAGGACGAGAATCGTCAGCGCCACGGCAGAGACAGCCCAAACGACAAACAGAAGAATCTGGAACGGACCCATAGATAAGCTCCTTAATAGAACAGTTCAAACTCCAGTACTGTACCACAATCCCCCGCTCTCCCCTACCTGCCACTCAAGGACGGGGTGGAAATGGCAGAAATACCAAAAAGGGGGTTGTCCGGTTGTAGACAACCCCCTTCTTACTAGAAAACGGTATTTGTTTTCTATTAGGCCTCGGTGGCGAGCACGCGGCCCGTCATCTCGGCGGAAGGCTCAATACCAGCCATGGTGAGCATGGTCGGAGCGATATCGGAAAGACGGCCGTCCTCGATACCGGTGAGCTGTGCCTTCTCATCAACAATGATGAACGGCACGCGGTTGGTGGTGTGAGCCGTAAACGGATGCTTGGAACCGTCGGAAGCAACGTCAAACATGTGATCGGCGTTACCGTGGTCGGCGGTAATCAGCGCAAAGCCGCCCTTGGCGAGAATCGCCGGGACAACCTTGGACAGGGCATCGTCAACAGCCTCGACGGCCTTAACGGCGGCGTCGAAGACACCGGTGTGACCAACCATGTCGCAGTTCGCGAAGTTCACGATGTAGAAATCAGCGCGATCCTCGTTGATGGCGGCGACAAGCTTCTCGGTCACCTCGGGAGCGCTCATCTCGGGCTGCAGATCGTAGGTAGCGACCTTGGGGGAAGCGACGAGCACGCGCTCCTCGCCCTCCTTGGGCTCCTCGATGCCGCCGTTGAGGAAGAACGTCACGTGGGCGTACTTCTCGGTCTCGGCGGTGTGCAGCTGCTTCAGGCCATTGGCGGCGATAACGTCGGCCAGGACGTTCTCGGGGAACGTCTTGGGGAAGGCGACCTCGACGTCAAACGTCGGATCGTACTCGGTCATCGTCACAAAGTGCGAAAGCTTGATCTGCTCGCGCTTAAAGCCGTCGAACTCCTTGTCCGTGAACACGCGGGTCATCTGACGAGCGCGGTCGGGACGGAAGTTGAAGAAGATGGCCGCGTCGCCCTCGTGGATGCCCTCGTTGTGGGCAGCGAAGGGCTCGACGAACTCGTCGCCGCGCGGATCCTTCTCGTAGTAGGCCTTGATACCGGCAACGGGGTCGGTATCAGCATCGGACGCGTTGACCATGACGTCGTAGGCGCGCTGGATGCGCTCCCAACGATTATCGCGGTCCATGGCCCAATAACGGCCCGAGACGGTGGCAACGCGTGCGTCGCAACCGGTCTCCTCGGAGATCTTAGCCAGGAAGGCGCAGAACTCACTCATGTAACCGGCACCGGACTGCGGGTCGACGTCGCGGCCGTCCATAAAGGCGTGTACACGAACGGTCTTGACGCCATGCTGGGCAGCCATCTTGACCAGAGCCTCAACGTGGTTCATATGAGAATGAACACCGCCAGGGCTCATAAGGCCCATGAGGTGGAGGGTCTTGCCGTCAGCCTTGACGTCGTCCATAGCCTTGACAAAAACCTCGTTCTTGGCGATGGAGCCGTCCTTGATGGCGTTGTTGATGCGCGAAAGCTCCTGGAACACGATGCGTCCGGCACCGATGTTGAGGTGACCCACCTCGGAGTTACCCATCTGGCCATCGGGAAGACCCACGTCCTCGCCCGAAGCGCCGAGCGTGGTGTGGGGGTACTTCTCGTACAGGCTATCAAGGAAGGGCGTCTTGGCAGCGGCGACGGCGTTCTCGCCATCGGCCGGAGCAAGGCCGCAACCATCCATGATGATCAGGAGTGCAGGAAGATGACGCTGTGCCATATGTCCTACTCGCCTGCCTTGACGACCATAGAGGCGAAGTCGGCAGCCTTGAGCGAAGCGCCGCCCACGAGGGCGCCGTCAACGTCGGGCTTGGCGACGAGCTGGGCAATGTGGCCGGGCTGGGCGGACCCGCCGTAGAGAACGCGGATGCCGTTGGCGAGCTCCTCGCCGAACATCTCCTTGAGGGTCTCACGGATAGCGCCGCAGACCTCCTGAGCGTCCTCGGCGGTAGCGGTCTTGCCGGTGCCGATGGCCCAGATGGGCTCGTAGGCGACGACGACCTGCTTGGGGCAGGTGATCTCAAGGCCAGCAAGGCCAGCCTTGACCTGGTTCACGACGTGCTCGACATAGGTGCCAGCCTCGCGGACCTCGAGGGACTCGCCGCAGCAGAAGACGGGAACAAGACCGGCGGCAACGAGAGCCTTAGCCTTCTTGTTCTGGTCCTCGTCGGTCTCGTGGAAGTAGTCGCGACGCTCGGAGTGACCGATGATGCAGTAGGTGCAGCCAGCGGACTTGAGCATGTCGCAAGAAGACTCACCGGTGAAGGCACCCTTGGCCTCCCAGTACACGTTCTGTGCACCGAGGGCGATGGGGGCAGCCTGAATGCGGTCATGAACCGTGGTGATGTCGATGGTCGGAGGGCAGACGAGCACCTCGACGCCAGCCGGAACCTCGGGCAGAGCCTGAGCCAGCTCGTCGGCGAGCTTGGCGGCCTCGGCGACGTCGTTGTTCATCTTCCAGTTACCAGCGATAAGAAGGGTGCGATTAGGCATCGAGAAGCGCCTCCACTCCGGGCAGGGCCTTACCCTCGACGAGCTCCATGGAAGCGCCACCACCGGTGGAGATCCAGCTCATCTTGTCGGCCAGGTTGAACTTGTTGACAGCTGCGACAGAGTCACCACCGCCGATGATCGAGGTGCAGTCAGCCTCGGCGAGAGCCTCGGCGATAGCCTGAGTGCCGTGAGCAAAGTTGTCAAACTCGAAGACGCCCATGGGGCCGTTCCAGAACACGGTCTTGGCGCCCTTGACAGCCTCGGCATAGAGCTCCTCGGTCTTGGGACCGATGTCCATACCCTCACGATCGTCGGGGATAGCGTCGGAAGCGACAACCTCGGGGACAGCGTCCTCGCCAAAGTGATCGGCAACACGGTTGTCGATGGGGAGCAGGATCTTGACACCCTTCTCCTCGGCCTTCTTGAGCATCTCGCCGGCGCGCTCGACCCAGTCCTCTTCCTTGAGGGACTGACCAACGGACAGGCCCTGAGCCAGGAAGAAGGTGTAGGCCATGCCGCCACCGATGATCAGGGTGTCAGCGGAGTCGATGAGGTGATCGAGAACGCCGATCTTGGAGGAAACCTTGGAACCGCCGACGATGGCGACGAAGGGGCGCTCGGGCTCGGCGAAGATGCCGGTCAGCGTGTCGACCTCCTTCTCGAGCAGGAAGCCGGCGACGGCAGGCAGGTAAGCGGCGGGGCCCACGACGGAACCCTGGGCGCGGTGAGCGGTGCCGAAGGCATCGAGAACGAAGACGTCACCATAGGAAGCGAGCTTCTTGGCGATCTCGGGATCGTTCTTCTTCTCACGCTTGTCAAAACGGACGTTCTCGAGAACGAGGACCTTACCCGGCTCGACGGCGGCGACAGCCTCAGCAGCCTTCTCGCCGTAGGTGTCAGCGACAAAGGCAACGTCGAGACCAGAGAGCTCAGCGAGCTTCTTGGCGACGGGCTCGAGGGACAGCTCGGGCTGGAAGCCGGTGCCCTCGGGACGGCCGAGGTGGCTCATGAGGATGACGCGAGCGTTGTGCTCAACGAGGTAGTTGATGGTGGGCAGGGCAGCCTTGATACGAGTGGTGTCGCCAACGACGCCATCCTTGATAGGCACGTTAAAGTCAACGCGGACGAGAACGCGCTTTCCGTCGACATCGATGTCGCGGACGGTCTTCTTGGTAAAGGCCATGTTTGCTTCTACCTTTCGTACGTGTCTGCCTCCCATTACGGCAGACGATTTCTTATAAAAAGGGCGCGACCCTAGGGTGTAAGCCCTATAAGGCCGCGCCCTTCTTTAGACGCTCAACGAGCTATTCGCTAAAAGCTAAATTAAGCAACGAACTTCTCGAAGTACTTGATGGTGCGGACCATCTGAGAGGTGTAGGAGTTCTCGTTGTCGTACCAAGAGGTGACCTGAACGAGGGTCTGGCCGTTGCCGAGGTCAGAGCACATGGTCTGAGTGGCGTCGAAGATGGAGCCGTGAGTCTCGCCGACGATGTCGCGGGAGACGATCTGGTCCTCGTTGTAGGCGAAGGTCTCGGGGATGGTCTCGGCGTAGGCCTTCATGGCAGCGTTGACCTCGTCGACGGTGACCTTCTTGTCAACGACGGCGTAGAGGTTGGTCAGCGAGCCGGTCGGCGTCGGGACGCGCTGGGCGGCACCGATGAGCTTGCCGTTGAGCTCGGGGAGAACCAGGCCGATGGCCTTGGCAGCGCCCGTGGTGTTCGGGACGATGTTCTCGGAGCAGGCGCGAGAGCGACGGAAGTTGCCCTTGCGCTGCGGGCCGTCGAGCGGCATCTGGTCGCCGGTGAAGGCGTGGATGGTGGTCATGATGCCGGACACGATGGGAGCGAAGTCGTTCAGACCCTTGGCCATCGGGGCGAGGCAGTTGGTGGTGCAAGAAGCAGCGGAGATGATGTTGTCCTCAGCGGTCAGCGTCTCATGGTTGACGTTGTACACGATGGTGGGCAGATCGCTGCCGGCCGGAGCGGAGATGACGACCTTTTTGGCGCCAGCGTTGATGTGGGCCTGAGCCTTAGCCTTGCTGGTGTAGAAGCCGGTGCACTCGAGAACGACGTCGACGTCAAGGTCGCCCCAAGGCAGGTTGTTAGCGTCGGCCTCCTTGTAGATCTTGATCTCCTTGCCGTCAACGGTGATGGAATCCTCGCCAGCAACGACCTCGTGATCGCGAGCGTAGTTGCCCTGCGTGGAGTCGTACTTCAGCAGGTAAGCGAGCATATCGGGAGAGGTGAGGTCGTTGATAGCGACGATCTCGGAGCCCTCATGACCGAACATCTGACGGAAAGCCAGACGACCGATGCGACCGAAGCCGTTAATAGCAACCTTTACTGCCATTGTGTCTCCTTTCGTAAGGCCCCCGCGAGCTACAGCGCCCGCCGTTGAGGCCCACAAACTAACCACTCGCCTAATATACCTTTTTTTTGACTTGAATTTCACGAGAATGCTCGAAATTGAAAATCAAATTTACGTTAAAACGTTTTAAATACTAAAATAGCAGCTAAATCAATATATAAGTCGTTACTTCAAACTACCTGTTTGCTTCAATGAGCTTTTCAAGCCGTAAAACACGATGGTAGAGGGCTGACTTCGACAAGGGAGGGTCAGCCATCTCCCCCAAATCACGCAGCGACAGATCAGGATAGCGCTCGCGCAGGTCGCAAAAGACCGCCAAGGCATCCGGAAGCGCATCGCGAAGGCCACGCTGCTCGAGCTCATCGATAAGCGCAAGCTGATGTTGGGCAGCACCGGCGCTTCTGGTCTGGTTGGCGAGCTCGGCATTCACGCGACGGTTCACATCGTTCTTAACCAACTTGACCGCGCGCGCCTCCTCAATCTCGGCAACGCTGCGCTTGGCACCAATCAGCTTTAATAGATGCTCGATTTCCTCGGCGCTCTTAATGTACACGGCATATGACCCCCGCCGTGCATTAACACGAGCATGGACCCCAATCTGTTCCAACAGATCGCAAAGTCCCTTGGCATATTGCTCGCCCTGCACAGCGATCTCCAAATGAAAATCGCCGCGTGGATCGGCCACGAAGCCGCCCGCGATGAGCGCGCCGCGGATATAGGCAAGTCTACAGCAAGGACGGGCAACGATATGTCGGGGTACGCCGGCGACAAGTCCTCCCCTACGGTCGAGGATACCCAGCAGAACCAAGGCCTTATCCAGGTCTGGCTGATCAGGCAAGGTGATGAGGTAGTTTCGAACCTTATGCAAGACAGATTTGCGGACGGTGAACTCCGTTTTGAGCTTAAGGATACGATGCGTCAGCGTGATCATCGTGCGCGCGACGGCTCCCGTCTCAGTCGCAACCGTCAAACGATACCGCCCAGAGCCGGCAAGCGAGAGCGTACCGCTCACGCGCGTGAGGGCGGCAAGCGTCGACAAGTCGCAGTATTCACATTCGGGTTCGCAGCGCGCAAGCTCGTCGCGCACCTCAGCGGTAAACGACATGCAGGCCTATGCCTTCGTGTTGGCGCGCGACAGGTCGCGGTGGGAAATGCTTACATGATACTGAGCGCCTTCCAGGTAACGGGCCGTGGCCTCGGCAATGGCAACGCTGCGGTGCTGGCCGCCCGTGCAGCCGATGGCGATAGAAAGCTGCGGCTTACCCTCCGCGATATAGCCCGGCATCACCGTATCGAGCAGCTGTGTCCAAGCCTTCCAAAACTCCTGCGTCTTGGGATGGTCCAGAACAAAATCGGAGACCTTTTTATCGAGACCGGTCATCGTGCGCATCTCGGGATCGTAGAACGGATTGGGCAGGAAGCGGACGTCGATCATAATGTCCGCCTCGACGGGCATGCCGTGCTTAAAGCCAAACGAGAACACGTGGACGTCCATGAGCTGCTGGTCGGACAGCTCGGAAAATGCCATACGTAGCTTGTTGCGCAGCGCAGAGGTGCGCAGACGGCTCGTGTCGATAATCATATCGGCTCGGTCGCGCACGCCCTGAAGCTGAAGGCGCTCGCGCTGAATGGCATCGGCCGTAGTCTCCCCCGGCTTGGCAATGGGATGACGGCGGCGATTTTCGCTGTAGCGACGAATCAGCACCTCGTCAGAAGCCTCCAGGAACACGATGTCGCAGCTCATCTCGCGCTCTTCGAGCGCGGCGACCGCATCGAGCAGCTCGTCAAACAGTCCCTGGCTACGCAAATCGCAGGTGACGGCGAGATGCCTGCCCACGCCCGTATTGATGCCGACGAGCTCGGCAAGCTGGGCGATGAGACGCGGAGGCAGGTTATCGATGCAAAAATAGCCCATGTCCTCGAACACGTGCATGGCCTGTGTGCGGCCTGATCCGGACATTCCGGTGATGATGACGATATCGGGGATGCGCTCCGAGCGCTCCGCCGCATCCATGGCATCTCCCTTTTGCATGTGTTGCCTCCCGAAAACAAGCGCGGGACCCAGCAACCCGGATCCCGCGCGGTCAATTGCCTATATTGAGTATACCGCCCCGAGCGGATACGAGGCCTGTCTTACGCCTCAAGCGCAGCCTTGAACCAACTCGTAATACTCGTGGGGTGCGTGATGGCGGTGCCGACGACAACGGCCCAGGCGCCAGCATCGATCGCGGCGCGAGCCTCCTCGGGCGTGTGCACGCGGCCCTCGCAGATGATGGGAAGACCGGGGAATTCCTCGGTCGCCTGACGCAGGAGCGGCAGATCGGGGCCATCGGCCATGGTACAGTCGATGGCGGCGACACCGTGAGAAAGCGTGGTGGATACCAGGTCGAAGCCCATATCAACCGCACGGCGAATGTCCTCGATGGTGGCACAATCCGCCATCAGGAGCACACCCTCCTCGTGCAGCGGGCGGAAGGTATCCTCGACCGTCTTGCCATCGGGACGCGGACGATCGGTGGCGTCGATCGCCACGATATCGGCACCGGCAGCAACGCAGGCGCGAGCGTGACGCAGCGTCGGCGTGATGTAAACGCCCTCGTGCCCATCCTTCCACAGGCCGATAACAGGAACCTCACAGCGACCCTTAACGGCGGCAATGTCGGCAAGGCCCTGGCAGCGAATGGCGGCGGCGCCACCGAGCTCGCAAGCGCGAGACATTTGAGCCATGGTCTCGGGCGTACGAAGCGGCTCGCCCATATACGCCTGAACGCTCACGACGAGCTTGCCCTTCAGGGATTGAATCAAAGGATCGACGGTCATAAGGCTGTAACCTTTCTCAGAACAGCCTCCCGAGGCGTGTTGTCTCGGGAGGCTCCTACAGAAGATACGTTTACTTCAACGAGGCAAGAAGATGCTCAGCGGCACCGATGAGCGGAGCATCGCCCTCCAGAGAACCGATGAGGATCGGCGTGTCCTGAAGCGGATCGAGCGCCTGGCTGGCATAGCCCTCGTGCACCGAATCCTTCCACGTCTGCGAACGCCAATCGGGACCTTGGTGAATCACGCCGCCCGAAAGCACGATGACCTCAGGGTCCAGGATGTTAGCGAGCGAGCCCAAGCTGGCACCCAGCGCAAAGCCGGCGTCATGGATGACCTCGGTCGCCTTTGCGTCGCCCGCACGGCACAGGTCGTTCACGTCGCGACCGACCGAAGGACGGCTGGGGTCGACGCGACCGAAGCGCTCATCGTACATACGGCCAATGGAAGTGCCCGAAGCAACCGACTCCAGATGGCCGGAACGCCCGCAGGCGCAGGGAATGCCGGCGGCAGCCGAGCACTCGATGTGGCCCATATGGCCGGCAGCACCATGGAAGCCCTGCATCACGCGGCCGTTCTCGACATATGCGCCGCCGATGCCCGTGCCGATGCCCAGGCACAAGACGGAGAACTTGCCCTTGCCGACGCCCCAGTGGGCCTCGCCCAGAGCATGAGCCTGCACGTCGCCTACAACGGCAACGGGAAGACCAAGGTCCTCGCGCAGACGCGGCCCCAACTGAACGCCGGACCAGCCGGGCATGATCTCGTTGGCATACGCGATGGCGCCCGTCTTGGGATCGACGACGCCGGCGGCACCAATGCCGACGCCAAGGACCTCGACATCGGGATTCGCCTCGAGAGCAGCCTTGATGGACGCCTCGATACGCTGGAAGACGGCCTCGCCGCCCTCTTGGGCCTCGGTGGGAACCTCGGCCTCAAAAACGGGATGGGGCACGCTACCGTCAGCCGGGTACTCCATAATGGCAGTCGCAATCTTAGTTCCGCCGATATCGACAGAGCAGACGTACTTGTTCTCCATGTCGCTCTCCTTAGGAGATAAAAACAACTACAGGAAATGCGCCGTCAGGCTAGCCGTCACAGCGCGGTAAAGGTTTTCCAGGTGCCCGAGGTTGGGGTGAAAGTGGTCGGGCGTTGACCTAATGGGTCACGCCCGACCACTTGAGCCCCAAGATCGGGTGCCCGGGGAAGCTTTACAGGAGACCGTTGTCCTGGAGGACCTTCCTAATCGCCTCGACGTTCTCGCCGGTCATGGCCTTCACCGGGCGCGGCATGGTCGGGCTGTCGAAGATGCCCATGAGGTTCATAGCGGTCTTGAAGGCGCCGACGCCACCGGCATAGCCCTGGACGCCCGAGGTGACATCCCAGATGTGCGAAATCTCATTGAGGCGATCCTGCTCGGCCTTGACGGTAGCCCAGTCACCAGCCTGAGCGGCCTTCCACTGACGCACGTAGCCCTCGGGCTCAACGTTGGCGAGACCCGGGACGGAACCGTCGGCGCCACCGAGGTAGGCGCCGTCGACAACAACCTCGTGACCGGTGAGAATGCTCATCGGATGGCCGTTCTTCTCGTTCTCCTGAACGAGGTAGCGGAACGAGATGTCATCACCGGAGGAATCCTTGACGCCAGCAAGGACGCCCTCGGCGCCGAGCTTGGCAAGGAGCTTCCAGGGGAGTTTGGTGTGAACGCAGACGGGAATGTCATAGGCAAAGATGGGCAGGTCGAGCTCCTCGTGCAGGATGCGGAAGTGCTCCTCGACCTCGGTCATGCCCTGCAGGGCATAGAACGGGCAGGTGGCGACAAGCGCATCGGCGCCCAGCTCCTGAGCGACCTTGCCGTGCTCGATCATGCGCTCGGTCTCGGTATCGATGATGCCGACCAGAACGGGAACGCGGTGGTCGACGATACGGACGGCCTCGGCGATAATCTGGCGACGGCGCTCGTCGGTGGAGAAGACGACCTCGCCCGAGGATCCCAGGAAGAACAGTCCATCGACGCCGGCGTCGATCATGCGGTTGATGCTGCGCTCAAAGGAGACAACATCGAGCTGGTGATCTTCGGTATCGGGAACAACGACGGGAGGGATAACGCCGGTGAATTTCTGAGTTGCCACAAGAATCTCCTTAGTTGTCTGGCGGGCGGCCCTATGCCGCCCACTCTTGTTGGCAGTGTCCAGGCTGTCTAGGCCAAAGAACACGGGTAGAACGTTTGGTTAAAGAAGTCGACGACTTCGTTTTCGAACGCATTGATGCGCTCGTGAGCGTATTTGGCATAGATGATATGCCTCCGGTCACACTCAAGACCGTTGAATACAGCAAACTGGCCCTTGGGGTCGCTCGCGGCATCCATGAGCGATGTGCCCATGAGCACCGATCCGCGCACCCGAGACGACAGCGTCTCAAGGCCACCGGGAATTGGATTGGCAACCGCCGTGCAGGCAAGGCCACACTTATCCAAGGCAGAAACCGCCAGCGCGACTCCGCCGCCAAGACCCTCGCCCCATGCAAAGATGCGGTCGGGGTCCATGCCATCAAGATTGCGCGCCACCTTCGCCAGCGCGCAACCCCAACGGACGCGCTCGGCAAAAGCGGGCGAAGAAATCCCCCGCTGCAGGTCGTCCGCACCAGCAACATCGTCATCCAGCGCGAGGACGGCATACCCCATGGCGGCAAATCTCGTCATGTGATGCCAGCCGCGCACAGGCCGATCGATGTCGTGGAACATCAGGCACAGCGGCACGCGCTCAGATACTCGGGCACGACCGACAGGCTCGATCAAACGAGCGTGAATCGCATCGTCACCGAGCTCAAAGGAGACCTCCGAGTAACGGGCGCAGGGGTTAACAAAGTCAATCGCCGTAATGGCCAGGCCTTGAATCTCAAGATTCGAAGCGCATGTCTCTAAATCAGAAACATCTGCATGGACATCACCGCGCCAGTCCCGATATTCTGCGAGCCTTGACGAAACCGTTTCAGGAATTCCCACAAGCCCGGGGACAATCAGCTCATTGGCATTGCTCTCGCACTTAGACATGAGCCTCCCCTCCCTTGCAGAAAAACGGAATGATCAGATCGTCAAAATCCTGAATCTCCTCGTGGCCAAAGCCTTCAAAGAACTCATGACGCTTTTCACAGGTCAGGTTGTTATAGACCGCAAACTGCGTCGCTGGCGGACAGACGATATCGGCTGTGCCAGTGCCAAACAGCACGGGGCATTTGACCATAGGGGCAAAGTTCTTGGAATCGAAGTACGCCAGCTTGGCATAGGCTTCGTCAATACGAGTCGAGTCCTCGTCAAACCAGCGAGACCAATAGCGCAGGCCCTCGTAGGCAATGTCGTCGGCATCCAAATCCCAGACCAGGCGGAAATCTGACAGGAAGGGATAGAGGATGGCGGCGCGATTGATAAGCTCGCTGTTAAGTGCACAGGTCGCAATGCCCAAACCGCCGCCCTGCGACGCGCCGTTCACAAACACACGCGCAAGATCGATGCCCTCGAGCTCGCGAACGATGCGGCACAGGATGCGAATATCTTGGTGCAAGCGGACATAGTAGAGGTTGGCCGGGTCGCCGTCGATGCCGGCGACGATATGCCCGGCAACCGTTGTGCCCTCAAATCCACCAATGTCCTCGGAGGGACCTCCTTGGCCGGGGCAGTCGAGGGCGATGAGTGCCATGCCCATGCCCGCAAACGACGCCTGCTCAAACCAGCTGCGGCTTGCACCCGGATACCCATGGAACTGAAGCACCAATGGCACGGGCTCGTCCGAGACGGGTTTAAGGTACTTGGCATGCAGGCGAGCGCCACACATGCCGGTATACCAGAGGTCGAAAAGTTGACAGGTCGCGGCATCGGTGACCGATGCCGTGTCGATCGCATAGTCAAGCCCGACGGCGTCGGCCTCGGCCATGCGATCCTTCCAAAAGAGATCGAAATCTGATGGACGGGGCATGGCGCCTCGATATTCACCAAATTGATGTTGTAGCTCCTGAGCACTTGGCATGGCTCGTGAACCCAACCTTTCGAAATCGCAACGGAGGTGCGCCCGGCAAGGGAACCGGGCGCACGGGAGGGAAAGCGAGGCTATTCGCCGAGCTTGGGGTGCAGCAGCGACGGCGCAGCGCCGAGCAGCATCTTGGTGTAGGGGTCCTGGGGGTGCTGGAAGACCTGCTTGGCCTCGCCCTGCTCGACGATCTTGCCGCCATTCATAACGATGATGTCGTCAGAGATATAGCGGACCGTCTGGATGTCATGGCTGATGAACACCATGGCCAGGCCGAGCTCCTTCTTAAGGTCGGTCAGCAGGTTCAGAATCTGCGCGCGGACCGAAACGTCCAGAGCCGAGGTGGGCTCGTCGGCGATGATGGCATCGGGGTTCAGCGACAGGGCACGGGCAATTGCGACGCGCTGACGCTGGCCGCCCGAAAGCTGACCGGGAAGAACCTCGGCGGCGGAGCTGGGCAGACCGGTGAGCTCCAGGAGCTCCTTGACGCGCTTCTCCTGCTCGGCCTCGGTACCCAGGTTGTGGACGCGCATGGGGTCGAGCAGCTGCTCGCGAACGACCATGCGGGGATTGAGCGCCGTGGCCGGGTTCTGGAACACGACCGAGATGACGCGACCCATGTGGCGACGGTCCTCGGCGGTACGTTTGGTAACGTCCTTGCCCTTAAAGTAGACCTTGCCGCTCGTGGGGGCCTGCAGGCCGCACATGACGTTGGCGGTGGTGGACTTACCGCAACCGGACTCGCCGACGATGCCGATCGTCTGACCGGGCATGAGCTTAATCGTTACACCCTGGACGGCGTGAACCAGGTTGGGGTGCAGAATCGAGCCGGTACGGGTCCTAAAGGTGACGTGGACGTCATCAAGGAAGATGATCGGCTCGACGCCGTTGACTGCGGTCTCGCTCATCTACATCACCTCCGCGTGAGGGGTCAAACCATTTGCCTTGAGCACCTCGTCGGGGAGCTCGGAATAGAAGTGCTCGGTACCGGGCACGCGCTTGAAGACCGGACGGGTGTCCAGGCCAATACGCGGATGGCTCGAGCGGGGCGCGAAGCGATCGCCCTTGGGGAAATCGCGCGGGCTCGGAACGGCGCCGGGCACCTGGTGCAGGCGACCCGAACCGCTCTCGATGGACAGAACGGAACCCAGAAGACCGCGGGTGTACTCGTGGATCGGGTTGGTGAGCAGCTCCTTGGTGGGTGCCTGCTCGATAACCTGGCCAGCGTACATAACCGTGATGTTATGGGCAACCTCGGCGACCAGAGCCAGGTCATGCGAAACGAAGATCATGGCAAAGCCGAGCTTGGCCTGAAGATCGTTGAGCAGCTTGATGACCTGCTTCTGGACGGTAACGTCCAGAGCGGTCGTGGGCTCGTCGCAGATGACCAGCTTGGGGTCGCGGGTAAGGGCCATAGCGATCAGGACACGCTGACGCTGGCCGCCGGAAAGCTCGTGCGGATAGCTCTCGAGCGTGCGCTTGGGATCGAGGCCGACGAGCTCCAGGAGCTCCTCGGCGCTGCGGGTTCCGCCGCGCTTGGTGAGCTGCTTCATCTGGGCAGAGATGAGCATGGAGGGATTAAGCGAGGACAGGGCGTCCTGATAGACCATAGCGATATCGGTACCGCGCAGGCCGAACCACTCCTTCTTGCTCATCTTGAGCAGGTCACGGCCCTCCCAAAGAACCTCGCCGGAAAGATGCTCGTCATCGTCGGTCAGGCCCATGATGGCCAGCGTGGTGATGGACTTACCGCAACCGGACTCGCCCACCAGGCCCATGGTCTGACCAGGACGAACGTCAAAGTTGACATGGTCGACGACGTTGATATCACCGTGATGCTCAAACTGGATGCAGAAGTCGCGGACCGAGAGAATCGGCTCAACGGACTCGTCGGGCACGTGGCGATCGTCACGCTTGAGCTCGACATCGCGCAGGGCGCCAAGGCGAGCGGAGAGGGACTGGGCCTGCTCCTTGTAGGCGCGAACGGGGTCGGAGACCAGCAGGTCGGCCTCGCGACGCTTGGAGGAATCGGTAGGATCCAGGGCAGCGGAGGGAGCAGCGGCCATGGCGTCGGTAATGCCCTCGGAGAGGATGTTGAGCGCCAGGCAGGTGATCATGATGGCCAGGCCCGGGAACAGCGCCTGCCACCAACGGCCGGCGAGCACGCCGCCGCGGGCGTCGGCGAGGATGTTGCCCCAGGTAGCGGTGGGCTCCTGGATACCAGCGCCGATGAAGGTCAGCGAGGCCTCGAAGATGATGGCGTCGGCGACCAGGGTAACGGTGAAGACCATGATCGGGGCGATGCAGTTACGCAGAACATGCTTGATCAAAATCCACGGAGCCTTGGCGCCGGAAACGATGACCGCGCGGACATAGTCCTCGCCGTACTCGGACACGATGTTGGCGCGCACGATACGGGCAATCTGCGGAGTGTACATAAAGCCGATGGCGAAGATGATCGACGGCACGGAGTTGCCCAGGATGGAAACGAAGACGGCAGCAAGGGCGATGCCCGGGATGGACATGATGATGTCCAGGATGCGCATGATCGCCTCGGAAACGGACTTGCGCGAAACCGCCGCGAGGGCGCCCACGACCGAACCGCAAACCAGAGCCATGGCGGTAGCACCAAAGCCGATGATCAGCGAGTAACGGCCACCGTAAAGCATACGCGACAGGATGTCGCGGCCCTTATCGTCGGTACCGAAGATAAATCCATTGCCGGGAGCCTGGCGAGCAGTGAAAATCTCGACCGGGCTATAGGGGGCAAGAAGGGGCGCCAGAATCGCAGTAAGGGCGACCAGCACCAGCACGACGGCGGCAATCTTAGAAGACAGCGTCATCTTCTTCCAGCCACCGAGCTTGAGCCCCTTGGAGGCAGCTTTCTCGAGCTGCTCGGTTTGCTTCTCTCGAATCCTTACCATAATCTACACCGTCCTGATGCGCGGGTTGATGAGCAGGTAGAGCATGTCAACCACGATGTTGATGATGATGAAGGCAAGAGCAACGACGATGACGACGCCCTGAACCAGGTTCGCCTCGTTGCCCTGAACGCCCTGCAGGATCGCAGTACCCATGCCGGGGAGGTTGAAGATAACCTCGATGACGACAGCGCCGCCCATGAGGTAACCGATCTTAAGACCGAGGGTGGTGACCGGGGTGATCAGCGCGTTGCGCAAGACGTTGATGCCGACGACGACCTTCTCGGGAACGCCGGCGCCGCGAGCCATACGGACATAGTCCTTATCGAGCTCCTCAACCATGGCCGTACGCACGATACGAGTCATCTGGCCCGTCAGCGGGAATGCCAGAGCGATAGCGGGCATAATCATACGTCCCAGATAGCCAGCCGGGTTGGTGGTGAAGTGAGGCAGAGCACCGGACGCCGGGAGCACCTTAAGGTAGGAAGAGAACAGCAGAATCAACAGAACGGCAAGCCAGAACGACGGGGTTGCCAAGCCGGCGATGGAAAAGACGCGGATCACTTGGTCCGGCCATTTATCGCGATACAGTGCCGCGATGACGCCGAGCAAAAACGAGACGACCGCGCCGATGGCAAGGCCGATGAAGGTCAGCTGCATCGTGACGGGCAGGGCCGTGGAGATGCGCTTGGCAACGGAGTTGCGAGCAGCACCATAGGTGCCCATGTCACCATGGATCAGATCGCCCATGTAGCGCACGTAGCGCACGGGCCAGGGGTCGTCCAGACCATACTTCTCATGGTACTCGGCAACCGCCTCGGGCGAGGCACCGTCACCCAACGCCGTATAGGCGGGGTCGGTCTTGGAGAACGACATAAGGAAGAACACCAGGACGGTGACGCCCAATGCCATGATCGGCAGCGCCACGAGACGCCTTCCAATCAAACGTAGAAAATTGTTCACGTTCTCTCCCCTTTCTTTTGTCGGTAGGACCAACTGGTATATGAGTACGGATACTCATTACAAGACCCGAGCGACATCGAGGCCGCCCGGGTCTTTGTTTCAACTATGAGGACGTTGCCTTACGACCGACGCCCCACATATGACTCAAGCGAGTCTTAGGCCTTGACGGTCGCGACGCCCCTGAAGGACATGCTCGTCGTGCCGATGCCCTTGAAGCCATCGAGGGCCTCGCCGTTGGGCGCGGTGGACGGATCGTCCCAGGAAGCGGAGACGGTCTTGACGTGGACAACGGGGTACAGAACGGCGTTGTCAGCGATGATATCGAAGCACTCGTTCCACTTCTTCTGCTGCTCGTCGCCCTCGGCGGCAAGAGCCTCGTCCATGAGACCGTGGAGCTTCTCCCACTCAGCGGACTCCTTCCACGGGCAACGGGTCTGCATCCAGACGTTGTCGCCGTACCACCAGTTGAGCAGCAGGTCGGGGTCGGCGCCGAAGCAGGACGGATCGCCAGGAGCGAGAAGGATATCGTAGGCCTCGCCGCCGTCGATGGCAGCGTAGGTGGCCGGCGAGGTATCGGTCTGGATGGTCACATCGAAGCCGAGGGCGTCGAGGTCGTTCTTGACCTGAGCGGCCATGCCCTTGATCTGCTCGTTGTCGGTGGTGCGCAGGGTGATGGCGCCCGGGGTGATGCCAGACTCTTCGATGAGCTTCTTGGCCTTCTTGGCGTCAGTCTTGTACACCGTGGAAGCCTCATGATAGTTGGTGAAGCTCTTGGGCAGGTAGCAGCTGGCAGCGGTGGCAAGGCCGGCGAAGGTGTTGGTGACCATCTTCTCGGTGTCGAGCGCGTACATGACGGCCTGACGGACCTTGACGTTGTTCCAAGGCTCCTTGGCGACGTTGAACATGATGAAGCGGGTGCCGAAACCCTGGACGTTATCGATCTTGCAGCCGGCGCTCTCGAGCTGGTCGACGGCGTCAGCGGTGACGAGCTCCATAACGAGCGTGGAGCCCTCCTGCTGAGCGGTAACGCGAGCGGTGGGGTCGGTCAGGATGCTGTACTGGATCTTCTTATCCTCGGCAGCATACTCACCGTTGTACTCGGGGTTGGGAACCAGGGTGATCTCGGTATCGGAGATAGAGTCGTACATCCAGGGGCCGGAGCCGATCGGCTGCTTAGCGCGCTCCTCCTCGGCCTGGGTAGCCGGGGTAACGCGGATGATGGCCAGACGATCCTTGAGCAGGGAGAAGTTGGGGACCTTGGTCTTGACCGTTACAGTGCTGGCGTCCTTGGCCTCGATGGACTCGAAGGGCTGGAAGAACGGAGCATAGGTAGCAGAAGCGGCGCAAGCGGTGTAGGAGGCAACGACGTCGTCAGCAGTGACCTCGGTGCCATCGGAGAACTTGGCGCCCTTGCGGATGGTGACCTCGAAGGTAGTGTCGTCCACGGACTTGGGATCGTCGGTGGCGAGCTCGTTGAAGGTGCTGTAGTCGTGGTAATCGATGCCATAGAGGCCCTCGATGACGTGCCAGTTAGCACCCAGGCCCACAGCGGAGCCGGTGCTGGCGGGGTCGAAGCTGGACGGAGCGTAAGCGGAACCAGCGGTGATCACGCCGCCGCCACGGTTGGCGGAATCGGTGGAACCGGAAGCGGAACCCTCGTCGTTGGAGCTGCCACCGCAGCCGGTGAGACCAAGCCCTGCGACAGCAGCGACGCTGCCGGTGAGGCCGAGGAACGAACGCCTGGACATACCCTTGTTGATGATGGCCATGTCTTCTCCTATCAATAGAGAATCTTACTCGGGAGCACCTAGACTTGCCCCCGCGCAACTTGCGGACGATATATACCTTACCTACCGACGAACCCAACTGAGGTGCCGCGCTCGGCGACCGATACATACATACGCTTGAACGGTATTTACTACCGTTCACCGAATTCGTTGACAAACGATTCGCCAGACAGTATGTATCGGCGAGGTGAGATATCAGTCTTCGTCAACCCGCAGGATAGCAGGGTTTTCGCTTGGGTTAGTCAAACGTTTTAGCGTTAATAAAACCCGAAACCAGCAGGCAATCATGGCGAAATAAATGGTTGAAAATCACGCAATCATGTATATCAGTTGTTTGGCTCGTGTTTAGCTATCGGAATGGCCAGCCGCCGCCTCGGCGCGCTCGGCATTCCATGCAACGAGCGCCTCGTGGACCGCCTTGGCAACATCGGCAGGTATGCCGCGAACTTCCGCGATCTCTTGCTCGCTCGCCGCGCGCAAACGCTTCATCGAGCCAAAATGGCGCATAAGGGCACGTTTTCTGGTGGGTCCCACGCCTGGAACGTCATCGAGTACCGAAACCGTCATGGCTTTATCGCGCAACTCGCGATGGAACGTGATGGCAAAACGGTGCGATTCATCGCGAACCTGTTTAATTAGATAGAGCGAAGCAGACCCGGTCGGCAGCACGACGGGAGTCTCGTCCCAAGGCACGAAAACTTCCTCATCGGCCTTCGCCAAGCCACAAACCGGTATATCGAGCCCAAGAGCCTCAAGCTGCTTGATCGCAGCGGTCAATTGCGGCTTACCGCCATCGACAACGAGCAAATCGGGACGCGAGCCAAAGCGCTCGTCGGCCATGCGCTCGGGAGCATAGCGTCGTCCCAAAACCTCGGACATCGACACGAAGTCATTTGCCTCGTCCAATTCGGCCTGAATTTTAAAACGACGGTACTGGCTCTTGTCGGCGCGCCCGTTGGTAAACACCACCATCGAGGCGACAGTAAAGGTTCCGTGCAGCGTCGAGATATCGAAGCACTCGATACGCATCGGCGGCGCCGGCAGCGCCAGCGCGCTTTCGAGCTCCAGGAGCGCTTGATTGGTGCGGTCGTCAGCGTACCCCGTTCGCATCATGTAGCGCATGAGGGCATGGCGCGCATTTTTGGATGCCATATCGAGCAAACGGTGCTTTTCGCCACGCTGCGGCCTATGGAGATGGCAGGAACGCTCGCGCTTGCCTGCAAGCCACTCCCCCAGCGCCTCCGCATCCTCAAGCTCGACAGAGAGGTTTATCTCAGCTGGAATATCAGCCGTCTCATCGTAATAGCGCTTAAGAAAGCCCGACTGGAGCTCTTCCTCGTCAACATCAAGACCCTTGTCGAGAATGAACTCGCAGGTGCGAACTGTTCGGCCCTCGCGAACGACGAAGACGCAAGCGGCAGAGATGGTCTCCTCGCGATAGAAACCGATGACATCGATATCGACACTGGAGGGAAAAACGACTTGCTGACGATCGTCCAGACCCCTGATGACCTCCAAACGACGTTTGACGCGTGCCGCGCGCTCAAAGTCGAGCGCCTCGGCGGCATCCGTCATCTCGGAGGTCAGCTCATCGACGACATCCTTGCGATGGCCCGACAAAAAACGTTCGACACGTTTGACGTTCTTGGCATAGTCCGTAGGAGAAATCGCGCCGACACACGCACCCGGGCCGCGCCCGACATGGTAGTCAAAGCAGGGACGCCCGTTTTGCGCGCAAATCATATTGACAATGTCTTCCTCGCCCCTGTGGGACTCGACGATACGACGACAACGACGCCACTCCGCACAGGATGCGGAGCAGATGGGGATAACCTTGCGCAGCGTATCTATCGTCTCACGTGCCGCACGGCTATCGGTATAGGGACCAAAATAACGCGTTCCCGGCTTATGGCGCTCACGCGTATATTTGATAGCTGGGAACAGATCGCTCTTGGTGATAGCGATAAAGGGATAGCTCTTGTCGTCCTTAAGGTCCACATTAAAGTACGGATGGTACTGACCAATCAAATTGCGCTCGAGCACCAACGCCTCGTGCTCGGTCTCCACCACGATATAGTCAAAGCTCACCACCAGCTGCATCATCAGCGGGATCTTTTGACGCTCATCCTGCAGCGTCACGTACTGGCGCATACGGGAACGCAGGTTTTTTGCCTTGCCAACGTAGATGACATCGCCCTTGGCATCTTTCCAAAGGTAGCATCCGGGCTGCGTGGGAACGCGCGAAACCTGCTCGGCGAGTGTTGGAATGTTGTCGTGACCGGCCACACGCACCTACTTGCGACGAAGCAGCGCCGAGACCTCGGGCATCTTAAGGACGACGGCAAGGCCAAAGGTAACAGCAAGCGAGACGACACCCGCAACGCAAACGTAGCCAAGAGTAATCAGAATCGAGCCGCCAAGTGCCCCGACAAAGTGTTCAAGCGCCCACATGACGCCGGCGCCTGCGGCAGCACCCAGGCCACCGAGCAAAAGGCCAAAGAAACCGCCATGCAGGATAGATTTGACCTGAAGACCACGCAGACGACGACGCAGCCACCACAGCGAACAACCGACCAAGATCACGTAGTCGACGACATACGAAAGCGCGATTGCCGGCATACCGAAGCCCAGCACAACGCCAAACAGCAGAACCGAGCCGGCCTGGCCGATGGCGGAATACAGGCAATAGCGGCTATAGGGCTTCATGTCGAGCAAGGCAGAGAAGCTCTTCTGCATCAATACGACCACGCCGTAGAGCGGCAGCGAGAACGCCAGGTAGACAAGGAACTCGGACACCAGCGCCACGCCGGACTTATCAAACTTGCCGGCACAGTAAATCATGTTGAGCGGACGCGCGAAGACAATCAGGTACAGCGCGAACGGAATCAGGAAGAACAGCATCTGGGCGACGCCACGCGAAATGCCCGTGCGAACGCTGCCGTAATCCTTCTCCTGTGCGTCGTGAGAGAGCTCGGTATAGAGCGCCGTCGAAAGCGAGGCGGCAATCAGCGCGTAGGGCAGCGTGTACCACAGGCGCGCATAGGCGATGACGGAAGGGCCAGTCTCGGGCTGGACCACCAGCGCGGCAGCGTTGGTGATAGAAGTCGAGACAAACATGCACACCGTGGCGAGCAGCGTCGGGATACCGAGCGCAATCGTCTGACGCAGCGCGGGGTCCTTAAAGTCGATATGGATATGGGGATGCACGCCGTGCTTGCCAAGCGCGGGGATCTGACATGCCATCTGAACAAAGACACCGAGGGTCGTACCGGCCGCAATCAAGATGATGCCGGCACGTTCGCCAAACTGTGCGGACACGGGCGCAAAACCCATAAAGCTCGCAATGACGATCACATTGTTGAGGACCGGAGCAAACGTCGACCAGAAGTAGTCGCGGTGTGCGTTGAGAACGCCCGAGAACACCGAGCCCAAACCATAAAACAGAATCTGGATGGCAAAGAAACGGAACATGAACGCAGCGGTATCCATGCTGCCGCCGTCACCCGAAAGGAACGATTGCGTCCAGATAAAGCCCGGGGCGAACACGGTCCCCAGCAACGAAATGCCACCCAGCACCAAAAGCAGAATGCCGAGCAGGTTGCCCACGTACTCGTTCGAGGCCTCGCGACCCTGCTCACGCCTCACGCCCATGTACACGGGCAAAAACGCCGTCACGAGCATGCCACCCATCACGAGTTCGTAGAGCATATTGGGCAGGTTGTTGGCGACCTGATAGGAGGACGAGAGTAGCGACATGCCGATAGCGGCCGCCATTGCCCACGTTCGGATAAAACCGGTAACGCGAGACACGATGGTCAGTATGGTCATAAGCCCGGCGGAACGACCAACCGTGGAGTAGTCCGACGAGCCCATGTCGTCAGTGTCATCTCGCGACGAAGAAGCTTCGGATGAGGGTGTCTGAGGCGCAGATTCTCTTGCAAAATGAGCTCCGCGCTTCAATTCTTCCTGCGGCATCGCTCAGTCCTCTCTCGTAATCGCGGCAACCGTCGCCCCGCAAAATGCAATTAAATCATCGGGTGCAAGCTCGAGCTGATAACCACGCTTGCCTCCCGAAATAAAAATGGTATCCCAAAGGACACATGTCTCATCAATGAGCGTCCGGTAGCGTTTTTTCATACCGACCGGGCTGCAGCCGCCGCGAACGTAGCCAGTCGCCGCAAGCAAATCCTTCACATGCATCATGGCCAAGGACTTCTCCCCCGCGGCACGCGCGGCGGACTTTAGATCGAGCTCGTCGGCAACAGGGATGCAGCACACGATATAGTCGTTGGACGGTGTCACGCAGACCAAAGTCTTAAATCCTTGACCGGGCTCCTCGCCAAGCTGCTCCGAAATCGCGACCCCCAGGCCCACCGACTCATCACCATCGTCTTCGTACGTATGTAGAACATAGGAAATGCCGGCACTTTCCAGCTCGCGCATCGCATTGGTTTTTGGCGTCTTTACAGCCTTTGCCATGACATATCCTTTCCCTCGCATTCGGACGCAAGGATTAAGTATATGTCCAATTCGACTGCATACGTCACATCGGCACAGCAAGCGCCATCGAATCACAAGGAGTCGATGGCGCCCATAAACTGAATCGCCTATTTATTGAGCATCAAGTTGAGCCTGACGCTCCCGGTCACGCCTGAGCAACGGCGCCAAAAACTTGCCCGTATAACTCTGCGGACAGTCCGCAACCTGCTCCGGTGTGCCCGAAACCACGACGGTTCCGCCGCCGTTACCGCCCTCGGGACCCATATCGATCAGGCGGTCGGCAACCTTGATGACATCAAGGTTGTGCTCAATCACCAGCACCGTGTTGCCCGCATCGACCAAGCGCTGCAGCACATCGAGCAGCTGGCGGACGTCCTCAAAATGAAGGCCGGTCGTCGGCTCGTCCAAAATATAGAACGTCTTGCCCGTCTGGCGTCGATGAAGCTCCTTGGCGAGCTTCACACGCTGTGCCTCGCCGCCCGAGAGCGTCGTGGCGGGCTGGCCCAGGCTCACGTAGCCCAAGCCTACATCGTACAGCGTCTGGAGCTTGCGCTTAATCTGCGGGATATTCCCAAAGAAGGCCAGTGCCTCGGTGACGCTCATGTCGAGCACGTCCGAGATGGTCTTGCCACGGTAGGTGACCTCGAGTGTCTCGCGGTTGTAGCGTTTACCGCCGCAAACTTCGCAGGGAACGTAGATATCGGGAAGGAAGTGCATCTCGATCTTGATCTGTCCGTCACCCTTGCACGCCTCACAGCGCCCGCCACTCACATTAAAGGAGAAACGACCCGGCGAGTAGCCGCGCGCCTTCGACTCCGGCGTACTCGCAAACAGCGCGCGAAGATCATCCCACAGGCCGATATAGGTAGCAGGGTTGGAACGCGGCGTGCGGCCAATCGGCGACTGGTCGATATCGATAACCTTATCGATACACTCGATGCCCTCGATTTTCTTATACGGACCCACAGGGCGCGTCGAACGGTGAATGGCATTCGTAAGGGCAGGCGCAATGGTATCGGTAACCAGGGAGCTCTTGCCCGATCCCGACACGCCGGTAACAACCGTAAGCGTACCAAACTCGATCTTGGCAGTAACGTTTTTGAGGTTGTTGGCTCGAGCGCCCGTAATTTTAAGACAGCCACGACCGGGCTTGCGCCGTTCATCAGGCACCCGGATCATTCGTTTGCCGGTCAGATAAGCGCCCGTCATCGACTCAGGACAAGCCATGATATCGGCAGGCGTTC
>UROA01000004.1 GCA_900549355.1 uncultured Collinsella sp.
GCTGCGGCGGCACCTGGGCCCACACGCTCCCGATGAAGTATTGGGTCGAGACCACCACGGCCGACGTCGACGTCCACTGCGAGATTGCCGCTGAGTTCCTCGCCTGCCCGCCCAAGACCTTCAACAAGGACTCGGTCTGCGTCTTCTCCACCCGTACCGGCACCACCCCCGAGATCATCGAGGCCGCCAAGTTCTGCCAGGAGCAGGGCGCCCGCACGCTGATGTACGTCTCCAACGACAACACCCCGGCCACCGAGTACGCCGATTACAAGTTCTTCAGCTTCGCCGAGGACGACGTCCTGTGCGAGGCCATCTACACCTACCAGATCACGCTGGTCGCCCGCTTCCTCAAGAACGCCGGCGCCTTCCCCAAGTACGACACCTTCATGGAGGAGTTCGGCAACATCGCTCCGTACCTCATCAAGGCCAAGGACGCTCAGGACGAGCGCTGCGCCGCCATGGCCGAGGACTTCAAGGACACCGACTACCACATGGTGATCGGCTCCGGCATGCTCTGGGGTGAGGCCTACGACTACGCTATGTGCATTCTCGAGGAGATGCAGTGGATCAAGACCAAGTCTATCCACGCCGCCGAGTTCTTCCACGGCACCATCGAACTGTGCGAGGAGGGCACGAGCCTCATCATGCTCTACGGCGAGGACGACACCCGCAAGCTCATGGACCGCGTGGACAACTTCACCCACATGCTCGCTGACGAGAAGGGCGTCCATGTCCGCGTGAACAAGTTCGACACCGCCGAGGTCGAGCTGCCGTTCAGCGACCCCGAGTTCCGCAAGATCGTCTCCCCGATGGTCACCTACACCATCACCGAGCGTCTGAGCTGCCATCTCGAGCACGTCCGTAACCACCCGCTCACCACGCGTCGTTACTATCACCAGATGAACTACTAATCCTCTCAAATTGCTGCGGTTGTCTGCAGGCGAGCTGCGCAGAATGCCTCGCCTGCAGACCTGTTTCTGGGGTTGATCGAAATGGTTGTCCAGTATCTTCTAGTTGCACTGGTCGCATTTATTGCGTCCATGGACGAGCAATTATTTGGCATTACGATGCTTGGTCGTCCGCTGTTTACGAGCCTGTTTGTCGGCTTGATCCTTGGCGATGTCCAGCAGGGCGTTATCGTCGGCGCTGCTTTGGAGTCCATGTTCATGGGCGCCATCATGGTCGGTGCGGCGGTTCCTCCCGAGGTCTATGCCTCCGGCGTGCTTGGCTGCGCGTTTGCCGTCATTACGGGTACGGGCACGGCAACTGCCGTCGCACTCGCCCTTCCCGTCTCCGTCTTCCTTCAGGTGTGGCGCAACTTCTGCTACGCCGTTCCGGGTGCCTTTGCCTGCAAGAAGATTGAGACCGCTCTGGCAAATCGCGATCTTGCCAAGGCGAATCTGTACCATCTGACCGTCGTGCCGCTGTCGATTGGCATTCCGTCTGCACTGCTGGTGTTTTGCTCGCTGTTCTTTGGTGCCGACCTCATCAACAATGCGCTCAACGCGATTCCGCAGTTTGTGATGGACGGCCTCAACGTTGCATCCGGCGTCATGGTCTGCATCGGCTTCGCACTTCTTATTAGGACCATGGGCGATAACAAGCTGCTTCCTTGGCTGTTCCTGGGATTCATTATGGTCATCTACCTCAAGATGGACGTTATCGGCGTCGCCGCAGCTGCCATTTGCGTCGCACTGCTCCTGGCCTTCCGCGAGGGCTCGTCCGGTCCGCAGGCGGTTGCCGAGGATGAAGAGGAGGACTTCTAATGGCTACCCAGAACACCGACCTCAAAGAGGCCAAGAAGGACGCGATTATGACTCCCGATATGTATCGGAGCATGTTTCTTCGCCAGTTTACGAGCCAGTGCTCGCAGTCGTACGACAAGATGATGGCAATGGGCTTCATGTACACCATTCAGAAGCCCCTGCGAAAGATCTATCCCAACGACGACGATTACTATGCGGCGCTCGATCGCCATACCGAGTTCTTTAACATCACGCCTCATGTGCTTCCGTTTGTAGCCGGCCTTACGGTTTCGATGGAAGAGCAGGCGGCTGCCGATAAGAACTTCGACACGTCCTCGATTAACGCTATGAAGGTCGGCCTCATGGGACCGCTTTCCGGCATTGGTGATTCGTTCTACTGGGGTACGTTCCGCGTGGTCGCCGCCGGCATTGGTATTGGCATCGCGTCGACGGGCAACCCGCTCGGCCCCATCGTGTACGCGCTCATCTACTCCGTGATTAACTTTGCAACGCGTATCGTCGCCGCCCATCTGGGATACGACCTGGGAACCAAGTTCCTGCAGCAGTCCGAAGAGAACAACCTTATGTCTCGCATGACGCATGCTGCCGGCGTTCTCGGAATGACCGTTATCGGCGCCATGATTGCGGCACAGGTCTCGCTGTCCACGGCTTTGACCTTTGATGTGGGTGGTTCGGAGATTGTCCTGCAGGATCTGTTCGATTCGATCTTCCCCGGTCTGCTGCCCTTGCTGGCAACGTTCGCTTGCGTTGCCCTGTACAAAAAGGGTGTCAAGACCATTTGGATTATTATTGGCATCTTCGCGATCTGCATCATCGGAACGGGCTTGGGAGTGTTCGCGGCGGCGTAATGTTGACTGCTATGCTCGCGCGTTGGATAACTAACTGACCGTTTGAAAACGGGGTTCGGCGTAAGGCCGGCCCCGTTTTTTGTTTGAGGGATTTCCCGACCGTCCAAAAATCCACGCTCGTCCATCACTCACGTATCTCTCATCTCTCATTCGTCACTAATACGAGAGATAACTGAAAGACGAGAGATAAATACGAGAGATAACTGAGCAGCAAAGAGACAAGCAATCATGGTATTGTCTCAATATTGATTGTTCTACCAGCAAAAACATGTTTAAATGAAGCAGATGGCAGACATCTTTTCTTTCATCTCTCACTTATCTCTAATATGAGAGATAGCAGAAAGATGAGAGATAATTACGAGAGATAACTGAGAGACGAAGGAAATCTATTCGCGGCATTCTCCGCCGGGCCGAGCGAAAGGACGTGCAGATGAACGAGAACGAGCTGATCGGTCTGCTCGAGTCTTTAAGGCGCATGGGCTCGGACGATCTTAACGTCGAGGTCAAGGAGAGCGCCACGACGCTTTCTCGCGACGTATGGGAAACGGTTAGCGCATTCGCGAATACCGCCGGCGGAATTATCGTGCTCGGCGTGAGCGAGCGCGCGGGCTTTGTCCCGGTTGAGGACTTTGAGACCGAGAAGGTGCTCAACCAATTTGTCGCAGGCATGGGTGATGCCGGCGGTCGCGGAAAACTGGCCAATCCGCCCAAATACACTATTGAGCGCGTGGAGCTTCGGGGCACCGTGGTTCTCGTTATCACGATTGAGGAGCTCGACCCGTCGAGCAAGCCCTGCTATGTAATAGAACGCGGCGCCCAGGGCGGCAGCTACAAGCGCATTGATGACAAAGACGTGCCCCTTTCATCGACCGAGGTTTTGGCACTGTCGTCATACGAGCGGACGAGTCCTAGCGATCGCGATGCAGTGCCCGGCGCGGGCGCGGACGATCTCGACGAGGCGCTGGTCGACCGTACGATAGATCGGGCTTTCTCGTTGACGCCTCGGGCAATGCGCGGCGCGCCGGACAAACAAACGAAGCTGGAGCGCCTAAATTTCCTCGATTCCCAAGGCAATGTCACCAAGGCTGGACTCCTAGTTGCGGGCACCTACCCTCAGCAGTTTTATCCCAAGCTCTTTATCGACATGGCTGTCTATGCGGGGACCCGGAAGGGCGCGGCGGGGTCGTTGAGGTTCATGGACCGTACGATCTGCGAGGGAACGTTGGGCGAAATGATCTCGGATGCCGTCGCGGCAATCGCCAAGAATTTGCGGCGAACCTCGACCGTCCAAGGCGTCTCGCGTGTCGACTCGCTGGAGATTCCCGAGGAGGTTCTGCGCGAGGCAATCGCCAACGCCGTAATCCATCGAGAATACGGGGATCGGTTCTGTGGACAATCGATTGCCGTCGACGTCTTTGACGATCGTGTCGAGGTGACGAATCCTGGCGGCCTTTACGGGGGAAAGACTCGCGAGAACTTGTTTGACGGCAGCTCCCGATGCCGTAACGCGACGCTCGTGAAACTCATGTCGATTGTCCCGCTGCCGGATGGCGCAGGTTCGCCGGCTGAGGGCAATGGCTCGGGCATCCCGATGATGATCGATGCCATGCGCGCGCATGGTCTGGCCGAGCCCCTGTTCTGCCCGGGGTTCGATCGGTTCAAGGTCGTACTTTACCGTTCAAAGATCGAGCCGGTCGATCATGGCGGGGGCTTAATTGTGACGGCACTCAAACACTACGGCGAGCTGGGGACGCGTGAGCTGGCAGAACGCACGGGGCTTACAATTTCCCAGGTTAGGTCGCGCGTCAACGCGCTCATTGCTCAAGGCGAGCTTGAGCCCACGGCGCCGGCGACGAGCCGCAACCGCAAGTATCGACTGTCAGAGCGCGTGGAATAAATGCGTTAGTGGACGAGGCGACCCAATAATCGACCCTCAATTGGCGCCCACTAAGGTAAAGCGGTTGTTGCTCAGTCGACGGTGATGCTGAAGACTCGGCTTACGCCGGCATGGCCCCGAACCCGTCCATCAAGAACAGCCTAAGAACCAGCTTGATGACATATCCCGGTTTGACTTCTGCCGCGTCAAAGACGTGGCGCTCGGCGAGCTCGCTGCAGTATGCATAGATGTCGCGGATAAGGTCCGCGCCCGAAAGCGTAAACATGTAGCCTGCGTCCGAAAGCGCATTGGGCGCGGCGGGCAACTTGGCCATGTGGCAGAACGTTTGCAGGTCGGGCGCCATAACATTCTGGTAGTCGAGGTGGCCGTTGGCATCCTGTTCGGCAAGCTCCAATTGGCGCACAAAATCCAGCGCCGCTGCTAACACAAAGCTCGGTGTAGGCGCATTGACGTCCTGAGTGGTCGCCACAAGCCTGCCCGCCGCCTGCGTGACAAGCCAAGCGACCTCGCGCTGGCAGCGCACGGCCTTGCGCGTAACCGGCTTGATGGACGAAGAAGAAACGCTCCCCTTAGGCGGATTCGAAGCAGCCATAAGACCCTCCCATGAACAATCCGGTCCAACAAGCCCGGATGAAACACGTGCTACATCAGTATACAGGGGAGTGGGGTACGAGCGAGCCAGCGGCAAACCGAGAGCATCAACGATGCGCTGATCGCGGGATTCAGGGATCTTCTGGCCGGGCCAGGATCGGGTGAAGCAAGATCCCAATAAGACCTTTGCGCTTTCGGTCCATAACTCTAGAAAGAGCTTCTACACCGATGTACCTCCGCTCTATTTGGACGATGGTACGTGGGTCATTAAGTACTCGGTTCAAGCGCCGGGTACCGTTGGTTCTCGAGACCAGAATTACAACCGTAAAATGCTCAACTGCATGGAATGTGGCGTCCCAGTTGGAGTCATATTTGCAACCGAGGTGGGCTATAAGGTGCTCGGCCTTGCGTTTGTTGAGCGGTTCGAGCCAGAAAACGGATGGTTTGGACCCAATACGGTGTTTCTTGAGGCCCATCGCATTGAGTTCGATCACTCGGAAAAGAAGCGTGAAAAGGCGGGGCTTCTGCCGTATTAGCGTATTTGGCTTTGGCGGTCTTTTAAGATCGTGTTGTTTGATCGGATCGCGTGGCGATGCAATCTCGCGCCCGCCCGCCGGTGCATGCTCTTCCTGATTTGTATAGCGAGAGGGGAGCGTGTATGAGCTGGCGAGGCGATATTGCGATGGGGAAGTACGGAAAACTGCCGTGTGCCCTTATCGACAACAATATGTTTCCGAGCGTAGAGGTTGATCGCGGGTCGTTTGTCGTCGCCTGCCCTTGCTGCGGCTCGCAAATACCGTGTCTCGACATTCGGTTCATCGATGCGCGCGACAGGCTCAGCGACGAAGTGAGAAAACGGACAGGCGTTCATATGCCGGTGTATCCGGAGAAATGCCCTGTTTGTGGCCTCGATATCGTGTACGACGCCGGCGACGAGGGATAGGTGATGCGGAGGAGCTGACTGTGAAGGCCTCTCCGTCCCTACAAATAAATCCCCTCACCGAGCTGCTTGTGGAACTCGGCGTGATGGTCGCGTGCCCAGGTAAAGAGCGCCTGGCCAAAATTGGTACGCGTGGCCGGGACGCCAAAGACGCCGGCAACTTCGACGCGTATAAACTCCAGTGCCGGCAGCTTGTTGATGGCAGTGAGGGCAAACGGGGACGAGGGCTCCTCGAACAGATAGCGACTGCCTTGCAGCGCGTCGCAACTGGTGCACGTGTTGCCGAGCGACGGGGCTTTGGAGGCTCGCGCGCCTACGGGCTTGTAGCCGCAGCGCTTATGAAGGTAGTCGCGGATCTCGCCCGGCACGCAGCCAAGAGCGGGCACGATGGCGAGTGCGTTGGCGTTGGCCGTGTCGATGGCAATGTGCCCGGCTTCGTTGGGCGCGTGCGCGATGGCGATGTTCTCGTCGTTATCGGTTCGATAGGGAATGCCGAAGGCCGCGACCGAGGTCTCTTTGTGACACTTCCAGCACTCGCGCTTGCCCAGTGCTAGATATATATACGGCGCTGAGGGGTCGGATCGGTCAACACCGGGCAGCCACTCGGCAAAGGGCTCTGGGTTGACGCCGCTGGGCACATACCAGATCTTCTTGGTCCGGTCCCATTTGGCGCCCAGCGCCTTGGCTTCTTCTTTGTGCGAAAAGGGGACATCGAGCTCGGTGCGCATGGCGGCTCCTTGGTGCTGCAGGTGCAAGTGGCTCAAGGATACCGCAGGGCGCAGACATCGCGGCGTTTTGTCGAGAAGTTGCGGCTCGGATGGGTTCGAGACGCGTTGGTCTCGGCCTCGGTGGCTATTGACGCGGTTTTGTGCATGGGCAGGGTGGTTGCTTGGGCGGTTGGAGCTGCCAGCGGATTTGGCGACATAAAACAAAACAGCCCAGAGACATAGTCTCTGGGCTGTGAACATTTGGTGGGCGTTAGAAGATTTGAACTTCTGACCTCTTCCGTGTCAGGGAAGCGCTCTCCCCCTGAGCTAAACGCCCGATCAAGGGTGCGCAAGCGCGCAAGGGATAATATAACGGAGCCTGAACTCGGTGGCAAGAACATTTTTAAAAATCGCTTACATTGTGGAATTCGGGGGCTTTGTTATATCCATTTCAAAAGAGCCTGCTGCCGCGATTTGGCTGTCGCATAATGCAAGGCCATTGCGGTATCGAGCTATGGAAAGACGCCTGCGGAATTGTCCTACCGATAAGCGGACAAGCCTCTAGCTGATGCCTTCGCCGTGGTAAGGTAAGCCGAATTGTTTCCAGGCTGTTTCGGGGGAGTGGAATGAGCAAAGAGTGTGTCGGGCAGGCCGAAGGCGCAGGGGCTTCGGTGCCGATGACCGATATATCGAACATTGACGTGCCCGAGGGAACTGACGAGCTCAGCCGCAGCACCCGCCGTGCATGGCGTGACCGCCTCAACGATGCGTCGTCGCGCAAGATGGCGTTGGGCGTGTTGGCTACGCTCGTGGGTGGCTCGTTTTGGGGCTTCTCGGGCACCAGCGCGAGCTTCCTGTTCGATACCTACCATGTTGATACGCTGTGGCTCATGAGCGTGCGACAGATTCTTGCCGGCCTGCTCTTTATGGTCGTGGTCGTCGCGCGCGACCGTGCGCGCCTGGTCAAGCTTTGGACGACGCCGGCCGACCGCAAGCAGCTATTGCTCTTTACCGCCTTTGGCCTGCTGTTCAACCAGTTTTGCTATCTTTCGGCCGTGCGCCTGACCAACGCCGGAACCGCGACGGTGCTCCAGTGCCTGCAGCTCGTTATCATCATGGGCTACACCTGCGTGATCGATCGCCGCATGCCGCGTACTCGCGAAGTCATCGGCATTGGCCTGGCTCTGGGTGGAACCTTTTTAATCGCCACCGGCGGCGACCCCACCAGCCTGAATATTTCGCCGCTTGGCCTGGCAGCAGGTCTTATGTGTGCGGTCAGCGCCGCGTGTATGGCGGTGATTCCCGCTAAGATCCTGCCCGAATACGGCAGCCCCATCGTCACGGGTTCGGCAATGCTCACGGCGGGCGTGGTCTCGTGCGTCTTCGTGCAGCCCTGGGCGCATATGCCGGCGCTCGACGCTGCCGGCGTCGAGGCGCTCGCGGTGTTCGTGGTTATCGGCTCGTTTTTTGCTTACATGCTCTATATGCAGGGCGTTAAGGACATCGGCTCGGTACGTGCGAGCCTCATCGGAACTGTGGAGCCGGTTTCGGCGACCATCACCAGCGCCGTTATGCTGGGGACGGTGTTTTTGCCGACCGACCTTATCGGCTTTGTCATGATCATCGTGATGATGTTCCTTACGGTGTAGCTAGCGCCGCCGCCAAGACAGAAAAGGTGTTGTGCCGCATTTTCGCCAATTGATGTCCGTGTCTGGAGTTTAGCTGTCGATGCTCAAAATGCCATAAACTAGCAACGTTATGGACTTTTTCATTGCGACTCAATTGCGAGGATTTCTTTATGGCTGGTAATCACTTTAAGGGCAGCGATAGCGGCCGTCCTGCAGTTCCGCCGCGTCCGAACGGGGCTGGTAAGGCCGGCACGCCGGGCGGCGCTGGACAGGGCGGTTCCGGTAAGCGCGTGTCCCCGGGCGAGACGGCGATGTTTACCGCTCTGTACGAGCAGTCTCAAAAGGCAAAAAAGACCGGCCGTGCAAAAGGGAATGTCTTTGCGGGCGGTGCAACCTCCGCGTCGCAGCCGAGCGGGGCTCCTTCGGTGCCTGCGAACAACGCAGGTGCTGCCAACGCCGCGAATGCTGCCGGCAACGTTAATGCCGGCAAGGCCGCCAACAATACTCCTTCTGCCGGTGGCGCGGGGCTTACGGGTAACCTTGGCACGATTTACACCGGCGCCTCCGAGACTGGCACGTTCGCCCGCCTGGATGATAGCGGTGCCGAGTTTGCGGGCTCGGGTTCCAAGGAAGATTATTACGATTTTGGCTTGAACTACGGTAGCGACGCTTCGTCGAGTTCGACCTCTGACGGTCTGGTCCGTCATCGCCATCGCAAGGGCGAGCGCAAAAAGCGTCACACCGGCGCCATTATTGCCGCTGTAGTCGCGGTGCTTCTCGTTGCGCTTGGCGCAAGCGGCTTTATGTTGCTTAACTCGGCAAAGACCGTAAAGGGCGAAGCGAAGGAGGCTGTCGAGATCGTCGGTGGCCTTAAGGACAAGGTCACGTCGGGCGATTTTTCGACGCTGCCTGACGACGCGAAGAAGATCGATGAGCTCTGCGACAGCATGAAGGCGGAGACTTCGAGCCCGCTGTGGACGGCGGCTTCGTTTATCCCGGTGTATGGCAGTGACATCAACGCAGCCCGCACCATGATTGATGCCCTGTCCGATGTCTCGAGCAACGCGCTGGTTCCCATGGCCGACAACCTTTCGCAGGCCACGCCCGGCAAGCTGTTCCAGGACGGCATGATTAACGTGTCCGCGCTGCAGGCCGTTGCCGATTCGCTTTCCAGCAGCTCGAAGGTGTTCAAGAGCGCCAACGAGAAGGTCCAGGGCATTGGCGATACTCATATTTCCCAGGTGACCGAGCTGGTCGATAAGGCCAAGGACGGCTTTGCCACCCTCAACGGCGCGGTTGACGCGGCGGAGAAGGTCGCCCCCGTCCTTCCCCAGATGCTCGGCGCCAACGGCCAGACGCGCAACTACCTTATGTACGCCATGAACAACGTCGAGATTCGTGCCTGCGGCGGCTTTGGCGGTTCGCAGGGTCTGATTTCGGTCACCGACGGCCAGATGTCGATTGGCGAGTTTGTTCCCTGCATTGCGCGCAGCAAAGACGAGGCGGTTGAGAGCGTCGACGAAGAAGATGAGACGCTGTTTGGTGACCACAGCAACCTATACATCTCGGGCAACACCTATTCGCCCGACTGGCCCCGTAATTCGCAGCGTGTCGCCGCGCTGTGGAAGTCTGAATATGGTCAGGACGTCGATGGCGTCATTGGTATCGATCCGGTATTCCTGCAGTATCTGTTGGGCCTCGTGGGTAATGTTTCACTGCCCGACGGTACAGTCGTTGACGGTACTAACGCGGCGAAGGTGCTTATGCATGATGTGTACTGGAACTATCCGGTCGAGGAGTCGGACGGCATCTTTGCATCCGTCGCCAGCGCTGCCTTTGACAAGATCCTTGGCGGTATCGGCGACGTCGATGTCGCGAACCTTGTCAGCGCCGTTGAGCGCGGTGCCGAAGAGGGCCGCCTGATCGCGTGGATGAAAAACGATGACGAGCAGAACGCTATCAAGGAGATGAACATCGACGCCTCACTGCCCGATCCGGATGACCCGAGTGAAGATCCCGTTGCTGGTGTCTACTTTAACAACCTGAGCTTCTCCAAGCTCGACTGGTATCTGAACGCCGATACGCAGATTGGTCAGGGCGTGAAGAACGGCGACGGCGCTTGCTCGTATCGCATCACCGTTACCCTGACGAACATCATGACGCAGGAGGAGGCAGGTAAGCTGCCCGACTACGTAGCGGCCAGTGCGCCTGGGACCTCGCGTGACGATGAGCGCTTGTATGTATCACTGTTTGCGCCGACAGGCGGCAGCATTACCGATCTAACCGTCGAGGGGACTCAGTTTGGACTGTTCGCTGCCACTTGGCACGGAGTTCCCTGCTATTCAGGAACCGTTGACCTGCATGCTGGCGAGACGACGACGATCACGTATACGCTGACCACGTCGGCCGAGGCGGGGGACAAGCCGCTTACCCTGGGTCTTGGCCCCGCTGCGGGGGGGGCCCCCCCGGGGGGGGGGAAAAGCCGCTTACGCTGCGTCAGACTCCTACATGCCAGGCGGCTCGCGACAGCGCGTCGGCGTAGGGTTTTTCTGGTAGTGCAGATAATCGAGTACCATTTTGGGGCGGACAGGCAATCTGTCCGCCCCTATTTTGTAAGGAGAGCGCATGAAGTACTTTGGCACCGACGGCTTTCGCGGCGAGGCCAACGTTGGGCTGACGGTAGAGCACGCGTACAAGATCGGCCGCTTTGTGGGCTGGTATTACGGCGCCAACCGCGGGGCCAAGGCGCGCGTGATCGTGGGCAAGGACACGCGTCGCTCGAGCTATATGTTCGAGGCGGCGCTGGTGAGCGGCTTGGTCGCGAGCGGCGCGGACGCCTACATGCTGCACGTGATCCCCACTCCGGGCGTGGCGCATCAGACCGTGGAGGGCTGCTTCGATTGCGGCATCATGATCAGTGCGAGCCACAACCCGTTTTGCGATAACGGCATTAAGCTCGTCAACAGCGACGGCTTTAAGATGGACGAGGACGTGCTTGAGCTCATCGAGGATTACATCGATGGCAAGAGCGAGGTGCCGCTGGCAACGGGCAACCACATTGGCGCCACGGTTGACTACATGCAGGGTCGCAACCGCTATATTGCCTCGCTCATTGCCAGCGCGAACTTTTCGCTACAGGGCGTCAAAATCGGTCTCGACTGCGCCAACGGCTCGGCGTCCTCGGTGGCCAAGCCGGTGTTCGACGCGCTGGGTGCCGACGTGCGCGTGATTAACGCCGCGCCCGATGGCTTTAACATTAACGTCGATTGCGGCTCCACGCATATGGAGCGCTTACAGCGCCATGTGGTGGAGCAGGGTCTGGACGTGGGCTTTGCCTACGACGGCGATGCCGACCGCTGCCTGGCCGTGGACGAGCGCGGCCGCGTGGTCGACGGCGACCAGATCCTGTACGTGTGCGGTGTGTACCTGAACAAGCACGGTCGCCTCTCGGGCGGTACCGTGGTGCCGACGATCGCCAGCAACTTTGGCCTGATCAAGTCGTTGGAGCTTGCCGGTCTGAGTGCCGTGACCAGCGGCGTGGGTGACCGTCACGTGTATGCCAAGATGCGCGAGGGCGGCTACAGCCTGGGCGGCGAGCAGACGGGTCATACGATCTTTGGCGATATCGAGCGCACGGGCGACGGCATTATGACCTCGCTGCGCGTGATGGAAGTGATTCGTGCCGAGCGCGAGACGCTCTCGCAGCTCACGGCTCCGTGCAAGCTGCTGCCGCAGGCGCAGGTTGCCGTGCGCGTGGCGGATAAAGACGCCGCGCTGGGCAACATGGGCGTGCAGGCCGCCATCGCCGAGGCCGAGTCATCGCTGGCGGGCGAGGGCCGCGTACTGGTGCGCAAGAGCGGAACCGAGTCGGTGATTCGCGTTTTGGCCGAAGCCCCCGACCAAGCCGCCGCCGACACCGCCATGAAGCGCATCGCCAACGCACTCGAAGCTCTGTAGTTACGCGGTTTTACCAAACCGCGTAACTGCTCGACGCTGCAAACGGCTCCAAGTGCCGGGTCTCTGGCTTAGGTGGAAAAGGGGGCGCCGCGGATAGATCCTGCGGTGCCCCTTTGAGTTAACGTGCTAGTAGGGCTTTACAGCTCGTACAGCGTGGTGAACTTGTCCTGCAGGTAGCTGCAGTAGTAGCGGGCATCGAACGCCATGCCGCACGCGCCCTTGATGAGCTCCGGCGCGTCCTTGGCGCGGCCCCACTGCCAAATGTGCTCGCCGAGCCAGGCGCGGACGGGTCCCAAATCGCCGCTCGCGCAGGCGCCGGTGAGGTCGACGCCGTCGCGGCACATGGCCGGCACAAACATGGCATCGTAGGCGCTGCCCAGCGCATACGTGGGGAAGTAGCCAAACGAGCCGCCGCTCCAGTGCGTATCCTGCAGGCAGCCGCGCGTGTCGTCGGGAACGGGAATGCCCAGGTACTCGTCCATAAAGCGATTCCAAAGCGCGGGGATGTCCTTGGCTGTGGCCTCGCCGGCAAACAGCATGCGCTCAATCTGGTAGCGCACCATAATATGCAGCGGGTAGGTGAGCTCGTCGGCCTCGGTACGGATCAGCGACGGCTGCGCGATGTTCACGGCGCGGTAGAGCGTGTCTTCGTCCACGCTGCCGTAAACCTCGGGCGCGTGACGGCGCAGCACCTCGAGCAGCGGTCCCATAAAGGCGCGACTGCGACCCACGGTGTTCTCGAAAAAGCGGCTCTGGCTCTCGTGGATGCCCATGGAGGTGCCGCCCTCCAGACAGGTGCGCGCATAGGCGGGGTTCACGCCCAGCTCGTACATGGTGTGACCGGCCTCGTGGATGATGCTGTAGACGTTGGAGATGCAGTCATCCTCATAGATGTGCGTCGCGATGCGCGCGTCGCCCACCGAGAAGCCCTCGCTAAACGGATGCTCGGTAAAGGCAAGAGTGGTGTCGTCCAGGTCCAGGCCGACGAGCTTCATCAGGTCGAAGCTCATGGCACGCTGGGCGGCCTCGGGCACGCGGGCATGCAGAAAGTCGGCAGCGGGCTGCTGGCCGCGCTCGCCGATGGCGTGCACGAGTGGCACGACCGTGGCCTTGACTTCGTCGCAAAACGCGTCGAAGCTCTTGGCAGAAAGGCCGCGCTCGTACTGGTCGAGCCAAACATCGTATGGGTCGCGCTTGGGGTCCATGAGCTCGGCCTGATGCTTGAGCTGGCAGACGATCTTGTCCACATAGGGTTCAAAGCTCGCCCAGTCGTTGGCTGCTTTGGCTTTGTGCCACACGGCATCGGCCTCGCAGGTGAGCCTGGTCCAGGCCTCGGCTTCTTCGGTGGGAATGGCGCTGGCCTCGCGTTGATCGCGGCCGAGCACACGGATCTCGTCGAGCAGCTGCGGGTCGTCGATCTTGCCGTCGGCGACCGTCTCACGCGCGAGAGAGCGCACGAGCTCAACGGACTTTTTGCTGGTCAGGAGCTTGTGATGTTCGCCGGCAAGGGTGCCCATAGCATCGGCGCGCGCTGCGGCGCCGTTGGCGGGGGCAATGGTCGCGCCGTCAAACTCGGCAATCTTGAGCAGGTACTCGCGGGTCCACAGCTTGCCCTCGAGCTTGCGGAGCTTCTTGATGCCCTTGCCCGCCTTGGCGTTCTTAGAGGCCTTGGCCACGGCGGCTTTGGCCTTCTTATCGAGTTTCTTTCCCATACCATATCCTTGATCTCGCGAGCCGTGCACCACGGGTGGGCGCACGGCCAGTTTGCACAGCTACCCGACTTGTACCCAGTGCGAACAAAACGGAACGCGGCGATATGCTCGCAGAATGTGTTATCCTATAGCCCAATGCGTTGACGGAGAGGGTTTTGCCCGTCGCGTCGCCGGCAAGAGAGGGAAGGTCATGGGCTGCAAGCCTTCCTGCGGTGGCAAGGGCCAAGCGTTCACTCCCGAGCAGCGACCTCAACGGGCACGCGGCCAGCGGCGGCGAAGCCCCAGTAGGGAAGCCGTGAGCCTCGCGACAAGGGGCAAAGAGTGGGCGCGGCGGGCCAGACATCCGCCGGGTCAAACAAGGTGGTACCGCGGAATTCAACCGTCCTTGGGCAATACACATGCCCGAGGACGGTTTTTTGTTACCGAACCGGGCCGCGTTTTCGCAACGTCAGACGGCGGCAGCCGCCTCGGCAAGCGGGGAGCGCGAGAGACGAAAGGGAAGACATGAGTCTGATTGATGATCTGGTCAAACTCGAGGAAGAGGCCAAGGAGCTCGTCGCGGGCGCCGATGACGCCGCAAAGCTCGAGGCCGCGCGCGTTGAGCTGCTCGGCCGCAAGGGCCGCATCACTGGCCTGATGCGTATGATGGGCAAGCTCGCCCCCGAGGATCGTCCCATGATGGGCAAGCGTGCCAACGAGATGCGCCAACTGATCGAGGGCATGCTCGACGAGCGCACCACCGAGATGAAGGCCGCCGCCCTCAAACACGCTCTCGAGCACGAGGCCGTCGACATTACCCTGCCGGGTATCCGTCCGCAGATCGGTCACCAGCACCTGATCAAGCAGATCATCGAGGAGGCCGAGGACATCTTCTGCGGCATCGGCTACACCGTCGAGTCCGGCCCCATGGTCGACACCTCCTACTACAACTTCACTGCGCTCAATGCTCCCATGGATCACCCGAGCCGCTCGGCCCGCGATACCTTCTACGTGGTCGACAACAACCCCGGCAGCGTCGCGCACCCTGAGGCTCACGCCCACGGTGAGTCCGATGTGCTGCTGCGCACCCAGACCTCGGGCGTGCAGATCCACACCATGGAGTCGCAGAAGCCGCCCATCTACATGATCTGCCCGGGCACCGTCTACCGTCCCGACACGGCCGATGCCTGCCACCTGCCTCAGTTCAACCAGATCGAGGGCCTGGTCGTCGACGAAGGTATCACCTTTGGCGATCTTAAGGGCACGCTCGACTACTTTGTTAAGTGCATGTTTGGCGAGGACCGCAAGACGCGCTACCGTCCGCACTTCTTCCCCTTCACCGAGCCCAGCTGCGAGGTGGACGTGAGCTGCCACGTGTGCGGCGGCAAGGGCTGCAACTTCTGCAAGCACAGCGGCTGGATCGAGATCCTGGGTTGCGGCATGGTCGACCCCAACGTCCTGATCAACTGCGGCATCGATCCCGAGAAGTACACCGGCTTCGCCTTTGGCATTGGCGCCGAGCGCGTCGCGGCCCTGCGCTACGACCTGCCCGACCTCAGAACTCTCATGACGGGCGATATGCGCTTCCTGAACCAATTTTAGGCTTGCCCAGGCACCCCATCTTGGCGTTCAAACCGTCGCTCGCGTACCTTTAGTACGCGTCGCTCCTCTTTCACGCCAACCTGGGGCACCTGGACAACCCTAAGGCGAACGTCTTCATTTGATATTCCTCCCTTTGCGGAGATTAAGAACTAGGAGAGCTACATGCGCGTTTCTTACGACTGGCTCAAGACCATGATCGATATTCCGGAGGATCCCAAGACCCTTTCGGACGAATACATCCGTACCGGCACCGAGGTCGAGGCGATCGACACCGTGGGAGAATCCTTCGACCACGTGGTGACTGCCAAGGTGCTTACCAAGACCCCGCACCCCGATAGCGACCATATGTATGTGTGCTCGGTCGACGTGGGCGACAAGAATCTCGACGCCGACGGCAACCCCGCCCCGCTGCAGATCGTCTGCGGCGCGCAGAACTTCGAGGCCGGCGACCACATCGTCACGGCCATGATTGGCGCCGTGCTTCCCGGCGACGTCAAGATCAAGAAGAGCAAGCTTCGCGGCGTCGTGTCCATGGGCATGAACTGCTCCGCGCGCGAGCTCGGCCTGGGTGGCGACCACTCCGGCATTATGATCCTGCCCGAGGATACGCCCTGCGGCATGCCGTTTGCCGAGTACGTGGGCTCGAGCGACACCGTGCTCGACTGTGAGATCACGCCCAACCGTCCCGACTGCCTGTCCATGATCGGCATGGCCCGCGAGACCGGCGCCATCTTCGACCGCGATTTCCACGTTGAGCTGCCCGCCATCAAGGTCGAGACCGGCCGCGCGACCGACGACGAGCTTTCCGTCGAGATCGCCGACGAGGGCCTGTGCGACCGCTACGTTGCCCGCATCGTGCGCAACGTCAAGGTCGGCCCGTCGCCAGACTGGATGGTCAAGCGCCTCAACGCCCTAGGCGTGCGCCCGCACAACAACATCGTCGACATCACCAACTACGTGATGATGCTCACCGGTCAGCCGCTGCACGCCTTTGACCTGGACACCTTTGCCGAGCGCGATGGCCACCGTCGTGTGGTGGTTCGTGCCGCCCAGCAGGACGAGAAGTTCACGACGCTCGACGGCGAGGAGCGCGTGCTCGACGCCGGCATGGGCCTCATCACCGACGGCGAGCGCCCCGTGGCGTTGGCCGGCGTTATGGGTGGCATGGATTCCGAGATCGAGGACGATACCGTTGACGTGATGGTCGAGAGCGCCTGCTTCAACGCCGGCCGCACCTCGCACACCAGCCGCGACCTTTCGCTGATCTCCGACGCCTCCATTCGCTTTGAGCGCCAGGTTGACGAGACCGGCTGCGTGGATGTTGCCAACGTTACCTGCGCGCTGATTGAGGAGATCGCCGGCGGCGAGGTCGCTCCCGGCTATGTGGACGTGTTCCCCGCGCCCAAGACCATCGACAGCATCAAGCTGCGCCTGGCCCGCGTGCACGCCATCTGCGGTGCCGACATCGAGTCCGACTTTATCGAGCGCTCGCTCACCCGCCTGGGCTGCACCGTCGAGCGCGACGGCGAGGACTTTATGGTCACGCCGCCGAGCTTCCGTCCCGACCTGCCGCGTGAGATCGACCTGATCGAGGAGGTCTTGCGCTTATGGGGCATGGGCCGCGTGACGGCGACCATTCCGGCTGCCAAGAACCACATCGGCGGTCTGACCCGCGAGCAGAAGCTCACTCGTAAGGTCGGCGAGATCCTGCGCGCCTGCGGCCTCAACGAGACCACGACTTTTGGCTTTGCCGCCCCGGGCGACCTGGAGAAGATCGGTATGTCCACCGAGGGTCGCGGTTGCCCCGTGGTGCTCATGAACCCGCTGGTAGCCGAGCAGACCGAGATGCGCCGCTCGCTGTTGCCAGGCCTGTTGCAGTCTGTGGCCTACAACGAGGCCCACGGCACGCCCAACGTGCATCTGTACGAGGTCGGCAGCTTGTTCCACGGTCGCGAGAACGCCAGCCTGCCCAAGGAGACCAAGTCCGTGGCGGGCGTGCTCTCGGGCCAGTGGAGCGAGCGGTCCTGGAACATGAAGTACCGTAAGCTGCGCTTCTTCTTTGGCAAGGGCATTGTCGAGGAGCTGCTTGCTCAGCTGCGCATCGAGAAGGTTCGCTTCCGTCCCGTCGAGGGCGAGGGCTATGCCTTCCTGCAGCCGGGTCGTGCGGCTGAGGTTCTGTCCGGCGGCACCGTGCTGGGCTGGGTTGGCGAGATCCACCCCAAGGCGCGCGAGGCCATGGGCATCGACGAGGTCGTCGTTGCCTTTGAGCTCGACTTGGACAAGCTGATCAAGGGCGCCCGCAACCAGGAGAACTACCGCGAGTTCTCGCAGTACCCGGCCGTTGAGCACGACCTTGCTATCGTGGTCGACAACACTGTGACCTGCGAGGATCTTGAGCGCCGTATTACCAGCGCCGGAGGCAAGCTGCTCGAGGGCGTGCGCCTGTTCGACGTCTACCGCGATCCCGTCCGTATCGGTGCGGGCAAGAAGTCCATGGCCTTTGCGCTTACGTATCGCTCCGACGACCACACGCTCACCAGCGAAGAGGTCGAAAAAGCGCACCAGAAGATCGTCACCAAGGTGTGCAAGGGCGTAAACGGCGAGGTCCGCGGCTAGGTCCTGCGCTGGGGTATGGGTCAGCGGTGGCTGCTGCCGAGTCCTACGTGACTGCTGTGCCCGGTATAAGGCACCGTTGAGCCTGCATATATGACACGCGCATTACATAACGGCGTGCTGCTTTGTCGGCAGTGCGCCGTTTTGCTATGATAGCCCGCGGCGTGTTACGAATCTGACATTACGTAACACTGGAAAGGTGATTCAAGCGGCGTTGCAATTCCGTGCGCCGATAACCGGGAGGCGTACATGCACATTCCAGATAATTATCTGTCCCCGCAGACCGATGCCGTTATGGCGGTGGCGATGGTGCCCGTTTGGATCCACTGCATCAAGAAGGTGCGCGCCACGCTCGATCGCGAGCACATGGCGTTCCTGGGCATCTGCGCCGCGTTCTCCTTCCTGCTCATGATGTTCAACGTGCCGCTGCCTGGCGGCACCACAGGCCACGCCGTTGGTGGCGCACTCATCGCGCTGCTGCTGGGCCCCGAGGCCGCGGCTATCGCGGTTTCGGTCGCGCTGGCGCTGCAAGCGCTGCTGTTTGGCGACGGCGGCATCCTGTCCTTTGGCGCTAACTGCTTTAACATGGCCTTCGTGTTGCCGTTTGCCGCAGCCATCGTGTTCCGCGCGCTTAACAGCCGTTTGCACGACAAGAGCTGGGGCACCTCGGTTTCGGCCATCGTAAGCGGCTGGGTCGGCCTGTGCCTGGCGGCCCTGTGCGCAGCAATCGAGTTTGGTATTCAGCCGATGCTTTTCACGAATGCTTCGGGCGCTCCGCTGTACTGCCCCTTCCCGCTGTCCATTGCCATTCCGGCCATGATGATCCCGCATATGTTGGTAGCCGGCGTGGTCGAGGGCGTGGCGACTGCCGCGATCTACGGCTTTATCAAGAAGACGGCGCCGAGCGTTATCGTCGGCCCCGAGGCCGGCCAGGGACAACATTCGGCCGATAGGCCTGCTGCCAAGAAGACCTCGCTGGTCCCCACGCTCATCTTGGTTGCCGTGCTTGTCGTGGCCACGCCGCTGGGCCTGCTGGCCACGGGTGACGCCTGGGGTGAGTGGGACGCCGAGGGCGCCGCGACCGCCGTTCAGGAGGTTGGCGACGACAGCCTGCAGGCTTCGGTCGGTCTCGACACCCCGACCTTTGCCGATGCGCTGCCTACGGGTGATTACCTGCAGGCCTATTCCGAGGAGCAGGGTCTCGGCTTTGCCGGTCAGGCTGCCATGTATATCCTGTCCGGCGTGATTGGCGTGGCGGTGCTCACCATCGCATTCCGTCTGATCTCGCTGACGGTCAAGGAAAGCGGTGCTCATGGCGATGGTCGAGCTGCCTAGCTGGCTTGCGGTCGAGCAGCGTTACGAGCCCACGGGCGCTCGTCATCGCGTGATGCAAAAGAACGTCCTGCACCTGGCGAGCCTGCTTGAGCGGGTTCGCCTGGGCGGGGGCGCGCACGAGGGCGGGTCGATGGTCGACCGCGCCCTTTCTTGCGTTTCGGCTCCGGTGCGCCTGGTGGGGATGTTCTTTTGCGTCCTGTGCGTGTGTCTGACGCAGAGCCCGCTGTACATCATGTTGATGGCGGCCATCGCGCTGGTGCTCGTTGCCGTGCGCCCCGTACGCGGGCTGCGGGCAACCTTTGTGCCGGCGCTTGGCGCTGCGGGACTCGCGGTGGTTCTGGCGCTGCCCGCCTTGCTGCTGGACGCTTCTGCCGCGGGCGCCATGCTCAAGATTGCGCTCAAGACCTTCATTAATGTGTCGCTGGTGCTGGGCGTTTCGTGGACCCTCACGTGGAGCCGCATATCGGCGGCGCTCAAGATGCTGCATCTACCCGACGAAGTTATCTTTACGTTTGATATGGCGCTCAAGCACATCGAGGTGCTGGGTCGCACGGCGCACAATCTGTGCGAATCGGTCATGCTACGCAGCGTTGGCCGTGCGCCTGAGGGATTTTCGCGTACCGATTCGATCGCGGGTATCATGGGCATGACCTTTATCAAGGCGATGGAATGCAGCCGCGCGATGGACGAGGCTATGCTTTGCCGCGGCTTTGCCGGTGCGTATCCGGCTCCCGCGCGCGCCAGGTTTGGCTGGCGCGATGCGGTCTATGCGGCCGGCGTGGCGCTGCTGGCAGTGTTGTGCGCCGTGCTGTAGGCGCTGCTGGTTCCGACTGGGGATGCAAATGGGGAAGGGCGACGTTTTGACGATCGATATGAATAGTGCGGCGGGCACGAACGGTGCGGGCGGCGCCGAGGTCGCGCCGCTCATCGAGCTGCGCGACGTGGTGTTCTCCTATGCGGGGCATACGGTTGTCGATGGCGTGTCGCTGCAGATCGATCGTGGTGAACTCGTTGCCCTGCTCGGTCCCAACGGCTGCGGTAAGACGACGATTATGCGTCTTATTAACGGCCTTGAACTCGCGGACGCAGGGGCATACCTGTTTGACGGGCACGTGATCGATGAGGCGTTTCTAAAGGATTCCGCGGCCGCTCAGCGTTTTCATCAGCGCGTAGGTTTTGTGTTTCAAAATGCCGATGCTCAGCTGTTCTGCGCTACGGTGGGCGAGGAAGTTGCTTTTGGTCCCGCGCAGATGGGGCTGCCGGCAGACGAGCTCGAGCGTCGCGTCCGCGACGCCATGGAGCTGTTCCAGGTTGCCGATCTGGTCGACGCCTCGCCCTATCAGCTTTCGGGCGGGCAAAAGAAGCGTGTGGCGCTGGCGGCAGTCGTATCGATGAACCCCGATATCCTAGTGCTCGACGAGCCTACCAATGGGCTCGACGAGGATTCATGCGACATCGTGGTCAACTTCTTGCTGGCCTACGTCGCGGCGGGTAAGACGGTCTTGATGAGTACGCATCATCAGGATTTGGTGCGACGCCTGGGCGCCCGTGCCGTCTATATCGATCGATATCACCACGTGGTCGAGGCGCCTTCGCCGTCGTATGGAACCGAAAGTGGTGCTACGGACTAGTTGCTGCGTAGAGCGTGCGTAGCCGTCCGCGCGGCTTTGCCGTGATGGTATAGTTATCCAGGTTTTTATGGGGGTGGCTATGCCAAGCTGGAACATTCATATCGCTCAGACGGAGCGCTTGCTGGAGCGCACCGGTGCGCTTGCCAATAGCGTGCGCGACCGCAATGCCTTTTTGTTTGGCTGCGTGGTTCCGGATATCTTCGTGGGCTATATGGTCCCAGGCATCGCCGATCCCATCCCGTACCGCATTACGCACTTTGCCAAGCCTGAACCCATCCCTAAGCCTCGTGAGCATGAGTTCTGGGATACCTATGTGGCACCGTTGCTTAAAAGTTCGCCCACCGGTGCGCCAGCCGCGGCGACCTCGATTATCGAGGAGCGCGAGCGACTGAATCGCGTGCACTATCCCCAGCGCTACAGGGATGCTGAGCCGGTTGTCGGTCCCGGCGCTCGTGAGTTCTCGCTTGCGTCCGAGGACGTGGCGCAGTCGTTGCTCGATTTGACACTGGGTGTCTGGTCGCATCTGGTGGCCGATACCGTATGGAATACGCGCGTGAATCAGTACCTGGAGGCGCACGGCGGCAAGCCGTGCGAGGAGTTCCGCATTAAAAAGCAAGGCGACTTTGACTGGTTTGGCAAGACGCTGGGCATCGTTTCCATCCCGCGTGCGACCGATCGCCTGTATACTGCGGCGACGCGTTTTGGGCAGTATCCCATCCATAAGGAGTATGTGCTCAAGACCATCGGCGTTATGCACGAGATCGTGCGCGAAAACCCCGGCGAGCCCGACCATCCGCCATACCGCCTGCTGACCGAGGAATTCTTCGACGCAACGTTTACCGAGGTCATCGAGCTGACCGAGGCGGGTTTTGCGGCTCCCCCTCGCGGCCTCTTCCTCCCCCCCAATGCCGAGCGTTGCCGCTTCTGACGTCCCCGCAGCCCCTCTGATCGCTAGCTGCTAGCCGGCCGGCCCGGCAGTGAATAGCTCAACCCAATCGACAAGTAGCTCTTGCCGTAAGGTATCTTCGGCAATGCGCTCCTGTTTGGTCTTTGGGATGTGGGGAAGCCCGGCCTTTTTATGGATGAGCTCGGCTATGTGGTCGAAGCTCTTCTTCTCCTTGATCTGGTCATAGGTAATTTGGATGACGTCGTAGCCCATGCTTGTGAGTGCGGTGGCGCGCTCGGCATCGGAGAGGCTCGCGGCTTCGCTGTCGTGGGCAGAGCGGCCTTGGCATTCCAGAATGACGCCCATGCTGTCGGTGGCGCTTTCGATGAGGATATCGGCGTAGCAGCAGGTTTTGTCATACAGCGAACGTGCGGCTTCACTGAGCGGGATGCGCGCGTTGTTGGCGATCTCGATGCCCTGGCCGCCCTCGTCGCGGGGGAGCGAGATAAGCATGGAGGTCTGTACTTCGAAGGGCGAGGCGGCCTGCCCCGTCATGTGCTCGGCCGCCCAGCGCCGTTGTTTGACGCCGCGCAGGCCTGCGGCTTGCTTGGCGAACGCGGCGATATCCGTTGCGGTAAGAAGCGGCGTGCGCTTCCACAAGTTGGTGTCATTGCCCTTGGTGTCGTTAACTCGCTCCCAGCCGCAGTTGGGTGGAATGAACTTAAGCGAAATAGCTTCATCGAGTTGTTGTTGCGTTCGCTCGCAGGGCTTAAACACTGCAAAGGAGCCGCACATCTCGTAGCAAGCCATGAGTAACTGGTTGCGTGAAACCTGCGTAGCAAGGTTGAGCAGCGTGAACTCCGGTGACGTGACATCAAACCCATGTTCAGTCTGCCTAAACGACCCCGGAGGTGGTTCTTGGGTCAGGAGGTGCGATTTAAACAGGCTTCGCGACCCGGATTGTGCCCGAGTGAATACAAGCCTGTGAAGTGGTGCGTGAAGCAGGTCTTTTACAACTGCATGACTTCCGAGACCACAACATCTGCGATCCATATTGCCAAGGCTAATGGCGGGGTAAAGGCCTAATACCTGCGGCGGGATGCGGTAGTAGTTAAAGGCGGATTGCCCACAAAGCGTCAGGTCCATAATGCCCTCCTGGCCGAAATCATCTCTTTGAAGCGAGTGATGCCAGCGTCAATCCGGAAGTATGCGGCAAAATCTGAACCCTATGAGCGGACCTGGCTTTTGAGGCTAGTTTATCAGGCATTTTGTTGCGAAAAAACAGGGTGTGCTCGGAGGTTCCAGAATTTGCCGCATACTTCCGAAAACCAGGTCGATTTGGTTCTTGCTAAAACGATTTATCAGCCCTGTGTGAGGTGTGGGTTTGCCACCGGGCGAACACTTTTAGCGCTTGGGGCTTTATTTTTTGGGCCTCGGAGGGCGGATTTCGCGCTTTTGATAAAGAAATGGGTGCGTGTCATGCCGTGCGGTAGGCATCGGCGCACAGAAAAAGGGCCCGGAAGGCAATGCCTTCCGGGCCCTTTGCAATGCAAATCTGCTTGCAAGTACGATTTAGCGTACCTGAGCGACGTAAGCGACGTTGGTCGAGGAGACCTTGTCCTCGAGCTGGACGCTCATGCGGGGATCGCCGGCGGTAGCGACGGTCAGATCGCCGGCCTCGACGTAGCCGAGCTCCTTAGCGGTCTCGATCGCCTTGACGATCGTGCCGTTGACGGTGCCCTGAGTAATCTCGGCCTGGTGCGGGATAACGCCCCAGTACATGATCATCTGCTGGACGGCCCACTCGTGGCGGGAGAACGCGCAGATCGGCATGTTGGGACGGAAGTGCGAGATCAGGCGGGCGGTACGACCGGTGGTCGTCGGCACGGTGATGCACTTGGCGCCAACGGTGGTGGCCATGTTCACAGCGGACATACCCACAACGTTGTTGACGACGCGGGTGCCGTGAGCGTCGGCCGGAACCTCGAGCGGAGCGTGGGCCGGGAGGTACTTCTCGGTCTCGAGAGCAATGCTGGCCTGCATCTTAACGGCCTCGACCGGGTACTTACCGGCAGCGGACTCGCCAGAGAGCATAACGGCGTCGGTGCCGTCGTAGATGGCGTTAGCAACGTCGGCAACCTCGGCGCGCGTCGGGCGCGGGTTCTGCTGCATGGAGTCGAGCATCTGCGTAGCGGTGATAACGGGCTTGTAGGCCGCGTTGCACTTGGCGATGATCTCCTTCTGGATGTGCGGAACGAGCTCGGGCTTGATCTCGATGCCCAGGTCGCCACGGGCGACCATGATGCCGTCGGAAGCCTCGAGGATCTCGTCGAAGTTCTCGACGCCCAGGGCGCACTCGATCTTCGGGAAGATCGTCACGTGCTCGCCACCGTTCTCGCGGCAAAGCTCGCGGATGCCGCGGACGGACTCGCCGTCACGGATGAAGGAAGCGGCGATGTAGTCGATGTTCTCGGTCAGGCCAAAGAGGATGTCCTGACGATCGCGCTCGGTGATAGCGGGCAGCGAGATGTTGACGTTGGGCATGTTAACACCCTTGCGCTCGCCGATCAGGCCGTCGTTCTTGACGACGCAGGTCATGTCCTGGCCGTCGACGGACTCGACCTCGAGGGCAACCAGGCCGTCATCGATCAGGATGAGGGAGCCCTTCTCGACCTCGGAGGGCAGAGCCAGGTAGTCGAGGGAGATGTGCTCAGAGGTGCCGTGGAAATCCTCGGACGTGGGCTGAGCGGTGACGACGATCTTGTCGCCGGTCTTGACGGCAACCTTCTTGCCGTCGACCAGAAGGCCGGTGCGGACCTCGGGGCCCTTGGTGTCGAGCAGGATGCCGACGGGCAGACCGAGCTCCTTGGAAATACGACGGACGCGCTCGATGCGACCGTGGTGCTCGTCGTAGGATCCGTGCGAGAAGTTAAAACGGGCGACGTTCATGCCCGCCTTGATCATCTCACGGATGGTCTCGTCGCTATCGCAGGCGGGACCCATGGTGCATACAATCTTAGTGCGCTTGTACATTCAGACCTCCATCTGACATCGTCTTGCGCTGATAGATAAACCATAAGAAATAAAACTGAGATGATTATAACGAAATGACGACCGAACACCCCCAAAAATCGACCGTATGCCGAATTAGAAGTTCATTTTTTGCGGTAAAACGGTATATGAAAAAACTTTATCAACCGTTCTGACCGCTGCTATCTGGGCGATATTTCAGTTTGACGATGCGCCGAAGAAAAAACGTTTTATCAATGTTGAGCATCACACGGTCTGCATCGTTGCACTCGAGCCGTGTTTCCAATTGGAATGTTTTGGCTAGACGCGCCGCTTTGGGGTACCATAGCCCCACTATCAACTGCCGCTCAGCACGGCAGCCTTGATGAGCCCTTGCCCTTCTCCTGGGAATTATGATCGGGCATCAATCTGCTGAGTGGCCCGAATCCCAGGAGGGGACTCTATATGCAAAAGGAATACCTGTCCGCCGCGGCGGAGGTACTCAGCGACCAAGGTGTCGATGAGAACCTCGGCCTGAGCAACGACGAGGCGTCGTCGCGCCTCGCCAAGACAGGCCCTAACAAGCTCGAGGAAGCCGAGAAGACGCCGTTGTGGAAGCGCTTCTTTGAGCAGATGGCCGACCCCATGGTCATCATGCTGATCGTTGCCGCCGTCATCAGCGCGCTCACGGGCATGGTCAAGGGCGAGGCGGACTTTGCCGATGTCGCCATCATCATGTTCGTCGTTATCGTCAACTCGGTGCTGGGCGTGGTCCAGGAGGCTAAAAGCGAGGAGGCCCTCGAAGCCCTGCAAGAGATGAGCGCGGCGCAGTCCAAGGTGCTGCGCGACGGCAAACTTGTGCACCTGCCGAGCGCCGAGCTCGTGCCCGGCGACGTGATCATGCTCGAGGCGGGCGACTCCGTCCCGGCCGACTGCCGCGTCCTCGAGAGCGCCACGATGAAGATCGAAGAGGCTGCACTGACTGGCGAGTCCGTGCCGGTTGAGAAGCACACCAACGTGATTGAGCTCGCCGCGGGCACCGACGACGTGCCGCTCGGCGACCGCAAGAACATGTGTTATATGGGTTCCACCGTGGTGTACGGTCGCGGTCGCGCCGTCGTGGTCGGCACCGGCATGAACACCGAGATGGGTAAGATCGCCGGCGCCCTGGCCGAGGCCAAGGAAGAGCTCACGCCGCTGCAGGTGAAGCTTGCCGAGCTCAGCCGCATCCTCACCATCATGGTTATCGTCATCTGCGTCGTCATCTTTGGCGTCGACATCATCCGCCACGGCGTGGGCAACGTTCTCACCGATCCGACCGCGCTGCTCGACACCTTTATGGTCGCTGTATCGCTTGCCGTCGCCGCCATCCCCGAGGGCCTAGTTGCCGTCGTGACTATCGTGCTTTCGCTCGGCGTGACCAAAATGGCCAAGCGCCAGGCGATTATCCGCAAGCTCTCTGCCGTCGAGACTCTCGGCTGCACGCAGACCATCTGCTCCGACAAGACCGGTACCCTTACCCAAAACAAGATGACCGTCGTCAAGCACGAGCTCGCTGCGCCTAAGGAGAAGTTCCTGGCCGGCATGGCGCTGTGCTCCGACGCCCAGTGGGACGAGGAGCTGGGCGAGGCCGTGGGTGAGCCGACTGAGTGCGCGCTCGTCAACGATGCCGGCAAGGCTGGTCTTACTGGCCTGACTGCCGAGCACCCGCGCGTGGGCGAGGCCCCGTTCGACTCGGGCCGTAAGATGATGTCCGTGGTCGTCGAGACCCTGGACGGCGAGTATGAGCAGTACACCAAGGGCGCGCCCGACGTGGTGATCGGCCTGTGCACCCATATCTACGACGGCGACAGGATCGTTCCGCTGACCGAGGAGCGTCGCGCCGAGCTCGTGGCCGCCAACAAGGCCATGGCCGACGAGGCCCTGCGCGTGCTGGCGCTGGCAAGCCGCACCTACACCGAGGTCCCGAGCGACTGCAGCCCCGCTGCGCTCGAGCACGACCTGGTCTTCTGCGGCCTGTCCGGCATGATTGACCCTGTCCGCCCCGAGGTCGCCGACGCCATCCGCGAGGCCCACGATGCCGGTATTCGCACCGTCATGATCACGGGCGACCACATCGACACCGCCGTGGCCATCGCCAAGCAGCTGGGTATCGTCACCGATCGCAGCCAGGCCATTACGGGCGCCGACCTCGACCGCATGAGCGACGAGGAACTCGACGCGCACATCGAGGACTACGGCGTGTACGCCCGCGTCCAGCCCGAGCACAAGACCCGCATCGTCGAGGCCTGGAAGTCGCGCGACCAAATCGTCGCCATGACGGGCGACGGCGTCAACGACGCCCCGTCCATCAAGCGCGCCGACATCGGCGTTGGCATGGGCATCACCGGCACCGACGTCACCAAGAACGTTGCCGATATGGTGCTTGCCGACGACAACTTCGCCACCATCATCGGTGCCTGTGAAGAGGGCCGTCGCATCTACGACAACATCCGCAAGGTCATTCAGTTCCTGCTTTCGGCCAACCTTGCCGAGGTCTTCTCGGTATTCATCGCCACGCTCATTGGCTTTACCATCTTCCAGCCGGTGCAGCTGCTGTGGGTGAACCTGGTCACCGACTGTTTCCCCGCGCTCGCGCTGGGCATGGAGGACGCCGAGGGCGACATCATGAAGCGCAAGCCGCGCAACGCCAAGGACGGTGTCTTTGCCGGACATATGGGTCTGGACTGCGTGGTCCAGGGCCTAATCATCACCGTGCTGGTGCTGGCGAGCTTCTTTGTGGGCGTGTACTTTGACATGGGCTACATCCACATCGCCGATATGATTGCCGGCAATGCCGACGAGGAAGGCGTGATGATGGCGTTCATCACGCTCAACATGGTCGAGATTTTCCACTGCTTCAATATGCGCAGCCGTCGTGCGTCGCTGTTCACCATGAAGAAGCAGAACAAGTGGCTGTGGGCTTCCGCCGCGCTGGCACTGGTGCTGACGGTGATCGTGACCGTGCAGCCGACGCTTGCCGAGATGTTCTTTGGCCCTGTGACGCTTGAGCTCAAGGGCGTTCTTGCCGCGCTGGGCCTGGCCTTCCTGATCATCCCGCTGATGGAGATCTACAAGGCGATCATGCGCGCGGTCGAAAAAGAGTAGGTCGAAAGGCCATCCCTCCCACCGGCCCGACCGCCTGCGGGGTTTCTTCTTCGCTGGTCCTCGCGCTTCGCGCTGCGGGATCGCTCAGAAGAAACCCCTCTCGGCGGTCGGGCCTTCGGACAACCTCTCGGGACCGTAAGCTGAGGGAAAGTTTGTGAGCCGATCGAGCGTTTGCTCGACCGGCTCTTTTTGATTCAAGACTTTAGTCTGCTGGCCGCGCAGCGGCCAGCTTTAAACCACCCGCTACG
>UROA01000005.1 GCA_900549355.1 uncultured Collinsella sp.
ACCGAGCCGGGGGGCGGGCCGGAATCTGCTCGCCCCCGCCGTATGGGTTAAACGCTCAAAAGCACCTTAACAGTTACAGCTTGTTAACGATCTTCTTTGCCGTGCGCTTGACGCCGGCCACAAGACCCCCCGCGGGATGCTCCTTTTCGTATGCTAGACGCTTCTCGCGCTTGGCGTACTCTTCGACGATGATGTCGCCATACTCGTCTTCGATCTTGTCGAAGAAGTCGACGGCGCCCTTAATTTCCTCAGCGGTCGGGTGTCCCTTCTGGACGCCGCCGGTGAGTTTGAACGGCCCCCACGTATCAAAGCCGGGACAGCCGTAGACGCCCATAAAGATGGCCTGCCTCATGCGGCAGATGCCATCGATATCCTTGCCGTACCACTTGTTTTTGCCACCGTAGGTCATAAGGCCAAACACCTTGTCCTGCGGCTGCAGCACGTTCGTGAGCACGCGTGCCATGTCCTTGTCGATCTCGGAGTAATAGATGCCCGTGGCGACACCGATCAGATGGTATTCGTGCAGGTCGGGGTACTCGTTTTTACCGAGTGACTTCACGTCGAGGGTATCGATCTCGGGGTGCGCCTCGACGATGGCGTCCACGAGCTTTTTCGTATTGCCGTGGTGGTGTGAGGCATAAAGGATGATGGTTCGCATAAGAAGGCCTTTCAGCTGTAATTGCATCAATGTCTGTATGGTACCCCGTTGCATGGCTGGGAAACCGGACGCATCGATGAACGTGCGGGTTTGTCCTTTGGTCAGGGCCGAGACGGGTTCTTGCGAGCAAAAAGCAGTTGTTCGAAAGGATGGACAATGGAATACGCTCTCTCCAACGATTCGATTTCTATCAAGGTCTCCACGGCCGGTGGTTCGTTTACCTCGATTGAGGCTGGAGGTCGCGAGTACTTGTGGCAGGGCGATCCCGCCGTGTGGTCCGGCCAGGCACCGATTTGCTTCCCGATTTGCGGAGGTTTGCGCGATAACAGCGCCATGACGTTTGCCGGACATCATGTGAAGCTCGCCCGCCATGGGTTTGCGCGCAAACAGGAGTGGAAGCTGCTGAGCCAGAGCGAGAACGAGCTGGCGATGTGCCTGGCTTCGGAGGATAACGCCGCGCTGCTGAGCGATTATCCGTATCCGTTTAAGCTTGTCGCCCGCTATACGCTCGAGGACGCCGCCGTGCGCGTCTCCTATGAGGTTACCAACGAGGGCACCGAGGACATGCCTTTCTTTATCGGTGGACACCCCGGCTTTAGGTGTCCGCTCGACGAGGGTGAGTCCTATACGGACTACGAGTTGCGTTTTGAGAAAGACGAGGCTGCGGAGCTTTGCACCGCCGTTCCCTCGACCGGATTGATCGATGTGGACAGGCGCTCCAAGAACCCCATGGTGGGAAAGACGCTGCCTTTGTCGCATGAGCTCTTCGATTTTGCGGAGACCATCTTTGACGTGCTCGAGAGCCGTCAGGTCACGCTTTCCAAAAAGGGCGAGGACAAGGGCGTCCGCCTGAGCTTTGAGGGCTTCCCATATCTCATTGTGTGGAGCAAGCCCGAGGGCGATTTTGTGGCAGTTGAACCCTGGGGCGGCCTTTCGACCTGCTCCGATGAGGACGACGTGCTTGAGCACAAGCGCGGCTGCCTTATCGCCAAGCCCAAGGAGACCGTCGTTCGCTCGTTCACGATTGAGATTCTGTAATTCCGTTTTGTCGACTCGTATCGCGAGGCACAAGGAGCCTGCGAGATAAGGAGCTAAAAATGATCCTCACCGTTACGATGAACCCGTCTGTCGATACGCGCTATCAGCTCGATGAGCTCGTCATCGACGACGTCAACCGTGTGACGCCCGAAAAGACCGCCGGCGGCAAGGGCCTCAACGTGGCCCGTGTGCTGGGTCAGCTGGGCGACGACGTTGTGGCAACCGGTCTGCTCGGCGGCCACATGGGCGCCTACATGGCTGAGCTCATGGACGCCAACGGTATTAACAACGACTTTGTGCCCATCAAGGGCGAGACTCGCATTTGCCTCAACATCCTCCACGCCGGCAACCAGACCGAGCTGCTCGAGAGCGGCCCGACGATTGCCCCTGAGGAGCTCGATGCCTTTACCGCCAAGTTCGCCGAGCTTGCGAGCAAGGCCGATGTCGTTACCATCTCGGGTTCGCTGCCCCGCGGCGTCGAGGCGGACTACTACGCCAAGATCACGGGCATTGCCGAGAACGCCGGCGCCAAGGTGCTGCTCGATACCTCGGGTGCCTCTCTCGAGGCCGCGCTCAAGTCCGAGGTTAAGCCCGAGCTGGTCAAGCCTAACCTGACCGAGATCAACGGCCTTCTGGGCACGAGCTTTACCACCGACGGTGTGGACGAGCTCCGCGCCGCGCTCGCCTCTGACGCCCGCTTCTCCGATATCCCCTGGGTCGTCGTGTCCATGGGTGCCGCCGGTTCCGTGGGCTTCCACAACGGCCGTGCGTTCCGCGCAAAGACGCCCGATATCCCTGCCGTTAACGCCACGGGCTCTGGTGACTCCACTATCGCAGGCTTCGCGCATGCCATCGCTGCTGGCGCAGACGACGAGACGGTACTGCGTACCGCCAACACCTGCGGCAAGCTCAATGCCATGGATCCCATGACCGGCCATCTGGTCATGGACCGTTGGGACGAGGTCTACAACGGCGTTGTCGTGACCGAGCTGTAAAAGCCTGGGCGTCGGCCCCGGCATTGCTTGCTAGCTCATGTCGACGACAAGTGCGGTAGCATTATGCTGGGGCGCGACGCCGACGCTGTCGTGTTCAATCCCGACCTTACCCTGGTCGAGGCGTATGTGGGTGGCAACAGCGTCGGTAACGCGTTTGCCGAGTAGCCGCCAAAGAAGCGATCCGAGAGGGGATTTAGATGATTTACGGTGCATTGGGCGATATCGAGGAGTATCGCGGAATGCTCAAGGGCCTCGACGTGCTGATCGACTGGCTCGAGGAGAACGACCCGGCGGAGCTCGAGGTCGGCAGCCATCCGATTCTGGGTGACAAGGTCTTTGCGAACGTCATGGCTCCCACGACGCGTCCCGAGGCCGAGGCCCACTATGAGACGCATCAGCGCTATCACGACCTGCAGATCGACATTGAGGGTCGCGAGGCCTTTAAGGTTGCCACGGGCAGCCTGACGCTGGTCCAGGAGTTTGACGAGAAGGACGACTACGACCTGGTCGATTCAGACGCCTCGATTGCCGGCGATCTTGCCGACGACAAGTTCGCGCTGTTCGTTGCCGGCGAGCCTCACATGCCCACGCTCGAGTTCCCGGGCGATGGCGCACAGCCGGTCAAGAAGATCTGCTTTAAGCTGCTTGCCGACGCCTATTGGCAGGAGTAACGAGCCGCTCGGTGGAGCTGTTCGTCTGATGGCGTGATTTCTCTAGGGGAATCACGCCACGACCCCGTCAAGCGTGTTTTCCCTAGGGGAATCACGTCTGGCGGGGTTTTCTGTTTTTGAATAGGGGAGATGTTTATTTGCGAAGAACATCGGCTAGCCGCAGGATTGAAATCATCGACCGATAAGTGAGTTCCACCTTTTCGCCCGCAAGCAGTCGTTTCGATTGAATCTCATCCAGCCCCACAAGCCGAGAGAACAACGAACTGCTCATCGTGCCCTTGTCAATTGATTCCCTTATGGTATTCAAAACGTCCGTATCATGAAGCGATGCCGAGCCTAGGGGGCAACACGAGCGGAACTCTCAATTAACGACAAGACAAAAGGATGGAGATGCTTTGGACATAGTCCATCAAACACAACATCCCCATTGTCGTTCGAGCCGACCAGGCGCCAAGTATAATGATCGACCCAGTCATCTCCGTCATATATGGCGTCCATGAGCAACTTCCCGTCTAGAGAGAGAAATCTATTTGGACATCGGGGCGCAAGACCGCAATCCATATCGGGCCTGCAGCAGCTCCAACCCAACGCACCACATAGGTTCCCTTTCGTACATGTGTATCAATCTGCCCCGAAATGCCGGTGAATGCAATTCCAGACCCGTTTGTCGGATAGCAATCGACGTATTTTTGTTTTCCGCTCACAACCTTGTATAGATATATCGTTCCAGCAAAAGAGAAGGTATCGTGGCTATTTTAAATCTATATGGCCAATTCGAGCCCTCACCATGGCAATTGTTGCAGCTGGGTTTCTTTTCATTAAAATTTCACTTTGGTAAATCCCCGCCCCCTAAGCATTAAATCCGAAGTCCACCGAGTGGGCGAATCGGCAACAAAAAAGCCGCCCGAAGGCGGCTATCTTGTGCAATGGAGCCAGCGACCGGGCTCGAACCGGTGACCCCCGCTTTACGAGAGCGGTGCTCTACCAACTGAGCTACGCTGGCGGCCATGTGGTGACGCAACTGAGGCGTCAACGGCTGTCTATGATACGGGACATCGCACATCCGTGCAAGTGTTCTGACGACTTTTCTCACTTTAAATGCACTACCTTGATTATCAACTTCATCCGAACACCTCCCACATTCATCCGCACATGTACGGATGAATGTGGGAACCCGATACCCTGAGGGCCGGACCGGCCGGCCCCGGGAGATCGGAGGACGGCATGTCCGGAAAGAAGAAGAGCGGCTCCGCAAGGGCGGTCCCGAGGGCCTACGGAAGGCTCACGAGGCACGAGCGGGACACGGTCCAGAGGATGCTGGAGCGCAGGGCGTCGTGCAGGGAGATCGCGAGGGAGCTGGGCAGGTCGCCCTCGACGGTGAGCGCCGAGGTGCCGCGCACGGGTTCATCGCCGCGCCCACCCATGAAAAGAGGGTTCCCTCGCAGGCGCCGCATCCGCACGCCCCCGCAAAGAAACCCTCGCACTCGCATCTCTACCTGCGAACCCGTATGCAGCCTCGCGCGTGTGTTCCGCAGTTGCTAGTCGCGGTAGAACGAGCCCATGTAGCGGATGTACTCGTCCTCGGTGTGGTTTGCCTTCCAGTCGTGGACGGAGTCCTTGTTGCGCTGGCCGGCGATGACGGAGAGCTCCTTACCCAGCTTCTCAAAGGCCTCGTCGACGCACTCCTCGGGGGTGAGGGCGATCTTCATGACGGCCTCGCCCTGCGGGCCGCCGGGGAGGTTGGACAGCAGGCTGGGGGTTAGGGTGGTGCCGAGGGTGATAACCTCGACGTCGACGCCGGTGCCCTCGCACTCGCAGGCCACGGCCTCGGTCATCTTGAGGATGAAGGCCTTGCCCGCGCCGTACTGGCCGTTCCAGGGGCTGGAGCTGATGCCGGTCATCGACGAGACGTTGATCACGGCGCCGCGGTCCTGGGCGGCAAAGATCCGCATGTAGTGGTGGAAGCACTTGAGGAAGGTCACGACGTTGACGTTGATCATGGCCTCGTGCTTCTCCCAGGGGGTGTCCTGGATCTTACCGAAGCTGTGCAGGCAGGCCACGTAGCTCATGAAGCCCATGTCCAGGCCCTCGGTCGCGGCGAAGACGGTCTCGGCAGCGCCGGGCTGGCTAAAGTCGGCGCGCACGACCTTGGTCTCCACGCCGTAGGTCTCGCGGATCTCTCCTGCGAGCACGTTCAGCTTCTCCTCGCGACGGCCGACCATGACGACGTTCATGCCGCCGGCGGCGATCTTCTCACAGAACGCCTTGCCGACGCCCTCGGTCGCGCCCAGGATCAGGCCCCACTCACCGTACTTCTCCCTCAGGTTCATGCTGCATCCTCTCTCTCGATGCCCATGCGGGCACATCTCCTTTAGCGTGCGACCGCACAGCCGCACACGGTGCACCATTATGCGCTGAACAAGAGGGGAGCGTGTTCACGACTTTGCGAACGAGCCCGTAACAACGATGAACGGTGTCGGTCTATCACCGCGAAGAAACCCTTGCGGCATCGAGAGAGGAGGTGCTGGCAGGTGGAACCAAAAGGTGAACGCCGCCATCTCTAGCTCCACCTTATCGGGTTTCCCGTCGCAAGCGATGCTTCAAAGAGCTTGCGCAGCGAAACGTTGGCGAAGGTCCAGGACCACGCTTTGCTGCTGCCCACTGTGACTCGGCCCTCGGCTCTGCGTAGAACCCGAAGCCGCTTTTGCAGTCGATGCGATTGACCCCGTCGAGGTCGGTGAGGGTGTAGCTTTCGCCCTCTCCATCCTGGCTCGAGCGTCCCTTGCGCTCGAAAGCAAAGTGACTTGACGCGAAGAGCACCTCACCAGCGCCGTTATTTTTTGGCATCTTTGGGGGCTGATGTACACAAATGCGACTCCACGTGCCGACCAGCAACGTCCTCCACATGTCTGGACTCTCTATGCTTGCGCTGGATAGACATCGCAGGAACGGGTATAGTATCGAAAGTTTTGTCGTTAACCAGCGGGGGAGTCCTGTGGGCATCAAAAAGAAGATCAAAAAGGAGCTTATCGGCACTTCCGATTACCCGTCGAATAAGATCTTTACGATTTCCAATTTCATTACCTTTACGCGCCTGGTCCTCACGCTCGTCTTCCTGTACCTGTTTGTGACGGACAACAACCGTGTCGTCGCCATTGTCATCTACGCCATCGCGGCTTCCACCGACTGGATGGATGGCCAGATTGCCCGCATGACCAAGACGGTTTCGTGGCTCGGCAAAGTCATGGACCCCATCTGCGACCGCGCGCTATTGTTTACCGGCGTACTGGGCCTGGTGGTCCGCGGCGAGCTGCCCATCTGGGTCTGCGTACTCATCATTGGTCGCGATATCTATCTGGGTATCGGCACGCTCATCGTGCGCCACTACCACCGGCGCCCCATCGACGTCGTCTTTCCCGGCAAGATTGCCACGGCACTGCTCATGACCGGCTTCTCGCTCATGTTACTGGGCTTTCCCGTCGTGGACGGTTGGCATCTGCTGCCCGCCGCGTTCACGGCATTACCGGGTCTCAACGGTAGTTCGGTGCCCCTCGGCATCTTCTTTGTGTATGGCGGCGTGATTTTCTCCATGCTCACCGCCGTCATTTACTCTGTTAAGGGCGGTATGGCCATTAAACAGGCCATCGCGCATCCCGAGGACGAGGACACCGACTTTCTCAACCCCGAAATCAAAGACTGATTCATTGGGGTATGATTACGTACGGTTCATTCTTTGCGGCGTGGCCGCGTTAGATAGGGGTTGTCATGGACAACAAGGTTAACAATATGCCTCAGAACGATAAGACTGCGGACGCTACCTGCGTTTTCCGTGTTCCTTCGAGCGATGTCACCGTTCCCGACCTCATGGCCAACGTGCACATCACCGCTCCGGTTCTGTCCATCGTCAAGGGTCCGCAGACCGGAGCTGCCTTTGAGCTCGAGGACGACGTGACCACCATCGGCCGCGATCCCGCGAACGGCATCTTCCTCAACGACATGACGGTCTCGCGCAGCCACGCACGCATTATTCGTGAGGGCCTGGGCGCCCGTATTGAGGATCTGGGGTCGCTCAACGGAACCTGGGTCGACGGCGCCATCGTCAACGGTGCTCCGCTGCACGACGGATCTTCCGTTCAGATCGGTACGTTCACGCTCATCTACCACGAGAGCACGCCGGAGCGCATCGAAACCGGTGAGTAGGTAATGGCCGAACGCAACTATCTGAGTATCGGCCAAGTCGTCAACCTTCTTCGAGGCGCATACCCCGATCTATCGAACTCAAAAATTAGATTTCTAGAAGATGAGGGGCTCATCACCCCTCATCGTACGCCTAAGGGGTATCGCCAGTACTCCAAGGAAGACGTTGACCGTCTCGAGGTCATCCTGCACCTGCAGAAGACCCGCTACATGCCGCTCAACGTCATTAAGCAGCGCTTGGAAAACGCGACGGACCTGTCCACTTTGGCTTACGAGGTGGGTCTTCTGTCCGATGTTCCGCTTAAGACGGAACCCAAAGAGACCAAGCAAAAGCTGCATCCCATCGAGACCATTCCCGACATGCTCGGCGTCGAGATCTCGTTTATCCGCTCCCTTGCCGAGAACGATCTTATCCGCATCATCAAGAGCCCGCAGAACCGAGAGCTTGTCGATGGCAGAGATTTCCCGATTATCCGTTACTGCTCGGAGCTGTCGCGCTTCCACATTGAGCCGCGCAACCTGCGTCAGTACGTATCGTCGGCAAACCGTGAGTCTTCGATGTTTGAGCAGGTTCTCGTGAGCATGCTCGGCATGGACACCTCCGATGACGAGCGCGACGCCAAGCTCGAGCGTGCTTTTAAGAAGCTGCACGACCTCACCGAGGGTGTTCACACCGCGCTCCTTAAGAACCGTGTCTTTGAGTCGCTCAACGCCGTGGTCGAGGACGCTGACATCGATGCTCTCGATGAGGAGATCGCGCGTTCCGAATCCACCAAGGCTAAAAGCGATGGGGCAAGCGTCCCCACGGTTGCCGCGCACGACGAGTCGCTCGTGCAGCCGTCCAAGGTCGTTGCCCCCTCGCATAGCTCGTCTGCTAACACGGGCAAATAACCGCCGTTCACCCGGCAATCCATGAAAGGTCACGCCATGTACGACTTAGAATCTCATATCGTCGATATCCCCGACTATCCCGAGCCCGGAGTCGTCTTTAAGGACATCACGCCGCTCTTTGGCAATCCCGAGGCTCTGAAGGCCATGGTGGATGCCCTGGCCGAGCATTTTGCTGGCATGGGCATTACCAAGGTCGTCGGCCCCGAGGCTCGTGGCTTTATGGTGGGCGTGCCCGTGGCCGTCGCCCTGGGCGCTGGCTTTGTTCCCGCACGTAAGCCGGGTAAACTGCCGCGTAAGACGGTGAGCGAGAGCTATGAGCTCGAGTATGGAACGGATTCTATCGAGATCCACGCCGATGCTATCAGCTCTAAAGATACCGTGTTGATTCTGGACGACTTGGTCGCGACGGGCGGAACCGTCGAGGCAACAGGTAAACTGGTGCGAGATATGGGCGCAAAGCTTGTGGGTTACGGTTGTATCCTTGAGCTTGCGTTTCTCAACCCGCGCAAGAAGCTCACGCCTCCTAACGAGGATGTTGAGCTCTTTAGCCTGGTAACGGTGGACTAGCCGCTACCCTTAGATACCGGAAAGGAAGCTACATGCGCACAGCAAACACGCACAGAAACATGGCACGCTGCGCTGCTACGGCAACCCTCGCTTGTGTTTTGGGCCTGGGCCTCGTGGCTCCGGCCTACGCTGATACCGCATCCGACCTTGCTGCTGCCCGTACCAAGCTCGAGCAGATTGGCACCCAAACCCAGCAAATCCATGAAGAGCTCTCCGCACAGACGCAGGAGCTTGATCAGACTGCAGGCGAGATCACGCAAAAGCAGCAAGATATTGCCGAGGGCCAGGCAAAGCTTTCGTCCTACGTTGCCGGTGAGTACAAGACCGGCGGTCTGAGTCTCCTTCAGGTTCTGACGGGCGTCGATGATCTGGGCGATATGCTCAACCGTCTGTTCTACTACGGCAAGGTTTCCGACAAGCAGGCCCAGACCATTCAGGAGGTCAAGGACCTTAAGCAGCAGCTCACCGATAAGCAGACCGAGCAGGAGAAGAACGTCGCCGCGACGCAGAAGAAGGTCGACGAGCTCAATGCCCAGCAGGCTGAGGCCCAGAGTGTCGTGAACTCCCTGGATTCACAGCTGCAGGCCGAGCTTGCTGCAGAAGCCGAGGCCAACGCCGCGCTGCAGGCTGGCATCAACGCCAGCACCGCCGAGAAGGCCACGGTGAGCAACGAGACTGCCGGTACGACCGAGAACACCAACAACGGTGGCCAGACCAGCAATAACAACAACCAGGGCGGCAACACTCCGGCTCCTACGCCGGCACCTGCTCCGACGCCGCAGCCCTCCACGCCTGCTCCGGCTCCGACGCCTTCTGCTCCGAGCCAGTCTGTTGATGGCGGTTCTGTTGTCTCGCGTGCATACAGCAAGCTTGGTTGCGCTTATTCCTGGGGCGGAATTGGCCCGAACAGCTTCGACTGCTCTGGTTTTGTTAGCTATTGCCTCACTGGTCGCTATTGCCGCCTGGGCACCACGGGCACCTTTATGGGCTGGACGCGTGTGTCCGATCCGCAGCCCGGTGACGTTGTGGTCAACTCGTACCACACCGGCATTTACATCGGTGGTGGTCAGATGATTCATGCTTCCGACTACAACACGGGTGTTATCATCAGCTCCGTTGCCGCCGGCATGAACAATAACTACATCTTCGTACGTTACTAAGTATTCAGATAAAGCAAACGGATATGGACCTCGTGGCTTTGAGCCATGGGGTCCATTCTTTTGTCTTTAATGCAAGCTGCTATCTAGTTTTGAATACTAGATAGCAGCCCAATCGGTCAGAAAGAAAGCTATAATTGATGAAGAACAATTAGAAAGGACCCTCTATGAGCTGGGCACTTATCTCCGATTCAAGCTGCAACCTCCGCGATTGGCAACCGACCGCGCCCCATACCACCTTTGCATTTGCGCCCCTCAAAATTCGAGTGGGGGAGCGTGAATTCGTCGATGACCTTTCGCTCGATGTGCATGAGCTCAACTGCGCTGTTCAGGCGGAGACGAACGCTTCTTCGAGCGCTTGTCCCAGCGTAGGGGAGTGGGCCGAGCTCTTCAAATTGGCAGACAAGACCATCTGCATGCCGATCTCTGAGGGCGTGTCGGGCAGCTACAACGCGGCAGCCACGGCTCGCGATATGGTTCTTGCCGAGGAGCCCGACCGACAGATTCATCTAGTCAATTCACGCGCAGCTGGCGGCAAAATGGACCTCATTTTCTTGCTGTTCGACCGCTATCTTGCAAGCAACCCGGATGTCTCATTCGAGGACGCTTGCGCATACTTCGATAGCCTTGAGCAGAACAGCAAAATCCTCTTCAGCTTGTGCAATTACGAAAACCTCGCCAAAGCCGGACGTATCCCTAAGGCAGCCGGCGTCATTGCCAACAAGCTCAATATCCGCATTTTGGGCACGGCGAGTGAGGCCGGTAAAATCGAACTCGTGGGGCACACGCGAGGCGAAAAGAAGATGCTCAACAAGATTATCGATACCATGGAAGCCGAGGGTTTTGCCGGCGGCGAGGTCATCATCGATCACGTTGAGAACGAAGCTGGAGCACAGGCGCTTACTGACCGCATAGTCGAGCATTGGCCCGGCTCCAAGACCATCATCATGCCCTGCAACGGCCTGGATTCCTATTACGCCGAGATGCACGGCCTCATCATCGGCTACGGCATGGGCTTAGCTTCGGGCAAATAAAGTCCAACCAAGCAAAAATACGGGCGGGACAAAGCGACAGATGGCTCTTTGTTCCGCCCGTTTTATACGTCGGCTAGCTATTAAACCCGTTGAACTTGAGATAGCTCATCAGGTACGCTTTCGAAACAAAGGATGAAACCGCGCTGCGCACAAGCAGCGACTCACGCGTTACCTGATGCGCCGTATCGGGAACCGGCGTCTGCTCGACAGAAAACGCCGAACGAATCGATGCCTCGAGCTGATCGACCACATAGTCGAAGGCCGTCGGGGCATCGTAGCTCAAACGCTGAATGTTAAAGAGCGCCTGCACCGCAGCAATAGGTAGCACCTGCTTAAAGATGCAGATAGCGATCAGGCGGGCAATCTGCTCGCGACCATACTGCTTTTTGACCGGAGCAGGCACCAGGCCGACCTTCACGTAGTTATTGATCATCGATGGCGTAATGACAGGCTGCTCAACGCAAATAGACAGCGGCTCCATCCACAGCGCAACATACTCAATGACCTGGTCGCGGTAGAGCGTCACATTGGGCAACTGGTCATAGCGCGGCAGACTCAACGTATTGAGTTTGCGCACGATATCGGACTGAATAAATGCATCGGGCAGCACAGTGGGCTGAATATCCTCAGGCTTAATGCTGACCGACGAATCGGACATCGGGATAACGCGTTTGGCGTGGTTCATAAGGATCCTCCGTTCATTAGCTATATTGTATTCTAGGTTATCTAGTTTTGCATACTATATAGCAGGAAAGTAAAAGTGGTTGGACAGCACATTGATGCACCATCCAACCACTTTGTTTTAAAGATAGCAACCTTACATAAGATATATTATCGTACTTATCCGCGTAGGAAAGCATATGCGCTGGTTGCCGCTATGGCTCCGTCCGAAACAGCGGTCACAACCTGACGCAATCGCTTGGAACGGATATCACCAGCTGCGAATAAGCCGGGCGTACGGGTGGCCATAGAATCGTCGGTGACAATGCCGCCGTCAGGAGCTAGATCGACGAGATGCTTAACAAGCTCGGTATGTGGCTGCGTGCCGGTAAAAACAAAAATGCCAAACGAGCCAGGTTCAAAGGTCTCAGTATGCGTTTTGCCACTCGCATTATCCTTGAACGTGATTGTCATGGGCATCGTTTCACCAGAAAGCTCAACAATACTAGTTTGGTACCTAACTGAAATATTGTCCTTAGCAAGCACCTTATTCACAACGCCCTCGGGTGCACGGAACTGATCGCGACGCAGCACGATGGTCACGCTGCTGGCAATGTCGGACAGGAACAGCGCCTCCTCGCATGCCGAATTGCCACCTCCAATAACAAAGACCTGTTTGCCACGGAAGAACATGCCGTCACACGTCGCGCAGTACGAAACGCCACGACCGCGATACTTGTCTTCGCCAACAAAACCCGCAGGACGCGGCGTGGCGCCCATGCACGCAATGACGCTCTTGGCCGCTGTGTCGCCCATGTCATGATGGATGGTATATTGAGCCGCATCGGCATCGTAATCGACGCCCGTCACCATACTCCATACAACCTGAGCCCCCAGGCCTTCAGCATGCTGTTGGAACCGCTCACCAAGTTCGGCACCGCTCAGTAGCGGAATGCCAGGATAATTCTCAATCTCGTTGCTCGTGGCGATCTGTCCGCCCGACATGCCCTGCTCAAGGACAGTCGTCGACAGGTTGGCACGCGCCGCATAAATGGCGGCAGCATAGCCCGCAGGGCCGCCGCCGATGATCGCAACATCGATTGTCTGATCGGTAGTCATGAAGAGTCCTCTCATCGAAACGTTGTCGTTCTTTGCGCTCATACCCAAATTTACGTGAACGTGACACTCATGCACTACAATGATAAATCCGTGTTACAACGTCGAAGGGGAGTTATCGATGGATCAGACGCAGACGGGCGACGACGCTCCCCTGCTCACGCACAGCACTCCCCAATCGGAGCAAACCACGCTCTTGACTCAGCAAAAACCTCTCGTGACCATCGTGCACGCCTCGGTCGGCTCGGGTCACAAGGCCGCCGCAAATGCGATTGCGCAAGCATTCGACCTCATCCGCGGCACCAATGGCATCCCCGAGGATGTTGAGATTGAAGTGCTCGATATCCTTGATTTTGGACGTATTAAATTCGACGGCAATAAGACCGCGGCTTCTTTTACGGGAGCCACGCGCCCCATTTATGACCTGACCTGGCGATATACGCTTACGGGACATCTTCTCTGGGGTGGCGGCACGGCATGGTCGCGAATTATGTTCCCCGCCTTCAACGAATATATTCGTAACCGCAGGCCCATAGCCGTGGTCGCAACGCACATCACGGCAGCCAATGTTGCCGTTGGCGCCCGCGTAATTACGGGTATCGATTATCCGGTCATCTGCGTCCCGACCGACTACGAAGTCGAGGGCTGGTGGCCCCACAAGGACACCGATCTATTCTGTGTTGCCAACGAATTTATGGCCGAAACGCTGCGACCGCGCAAGGTGCCCGAGGCAAAGATTCGCATTACCGGCATTCCTATTCGCGCCGGATTCGACACGGATTACGATCGCGAGGAAGAGCTTGCCAAGTTCAACCTCCCCACCGACAAGACCGTCGTGCTGGTAATGGCCGGTGCCAGTTTGCCTCAGCCTTACGTCCGGTTTCGCGCGGCGATGGACCACACACTCCCCTTTCTGCGCAGCTTCGAAGACATGCACTTTGTCTTTTTGCCCGGCAAAGACGTGGAGTATGCCACCCGGCTGAAGACGCTCTTCGATGCCATGAAGCTCGAGAACGTCACGGTGTTGGACTATGTCGACGACATGGCGGCCCTCATGCACGGCTGCGACCTGGCAATCCTCAAATCGGGCGGGCTCACGGTCACCGAGTGCCTATGCGCACATCTGCCGATGATCCTGCTGGGCAAGTCCTATGGCCAGGAAAAGGCAAACACCACCATGCTCACCGGCATGGGCGCCAGCATGCACGTCACCACGGCACGAGAGCTCATCGTAACCCTGCGCCACCTGCACGACCATCCCGAATCACTCAAAGCCCTACTCATCAATGGCGAAGTACTACGCCGCCCCCACGCAGCCGAAGACATTGCCGTCGCCACCATGGAGCTCGTAGGCAAACCCCAGAAAAGAAAACGCGCATTCTGCCGCTTCTACTGGGGCGGAAAACCCGCGCATATCCGCTAGCATTGGATTGTCCGCTTACCTGCGAGAGGCCCCTATATATCATCCCGTGCTCAAACATTCTCGCTGCGCTGCGAAACTGCGCGCGGAGGTAAAATGCCGCCCTCCCGAGACGGAGCCCTGCGCGCAGTCAACTCCTCATTTGAACGGAATAAAAGTTAGTGAGGTCCTGGCCAAATGGCCAGGACCTCTTTTCATGGCAGTCTTTTTGGGACGGGGCTTTTTAGCTGCCTTCAAATTAGCCGCCCTCTGTTACAGGCTTACCGTTCCTCGCGTTGCGGCCCGGCTGGCTCGGCCATCTTTATGCGGTTCTTGTCGATGTACATGTTTTTGTCGGCCTGGGAAAAGAGCTCGCGCATCGTGGGCGGTTCATCATAATCACTAGAAAGCGCATAGCCCACCGCGTAGCTGATAGGCATGTCGGGGTGAGCCTCGGAATACTCGCTCACGTTCGCACGAATCCGAGCGAGACAGGATTCCACGGCAGCTCGATCGGCATCCCACAGCACCGCGATAAACTCATCGTCGCCGTCGCGGCCCACAAAGCAGGTCTCGGACGCCACGCACCCCAGCTGCTGGGCAAAAGAACGGATGTACTCGTCACCCTTCTCGTGGCCAAAGCTGTTATTGACCGTATGCAGATTGTTAAGATCGAAAACACACAGCGCAACAGGCGCTTCGGCGGAAACGGGATGCCCCTGCCCCAAGATTTCCTCGCACTTGTTCTTGTTGGGCAGTCCCGTGGCTTCATCGAGATAGACTTTGTTCTGCAGCTCGCGATTGAGCGCGGCAGTGCGCACCGCGCGAGCAAGTTCGACCGCAAAGGTCGCCACCAGGCCCACGATGTCGATAATCACCAAACCCTCAAGGCGATTGAGCGCCGTGGCCTTCTCCTGGGAGTAGCCCTCCGCAAGCCTCGTGGCATCGTCACAAATGCCAAAGAACTCCTCGCTCATGGCGATGATGTCGGTGTTCTCGTAGCCGACTTCGCGCACACGGGCAATCTCGGTGCGAAGCTTGTCAAAATAGCTCGCGAGCTCGGTCATCTTTGCCTGATACTCATCGTCATCGAGACGGACGAGATTGAGGTCGTCGCTTCCGTAGCGCAAACCACTAATGTATGAATCAACGGCCTTGAGCAGGTCGTCTTGTGGCTGGCCTGCATCCTCGAGCTTAACGATTCGCTGCGTGGTGCCGCGCACCAGACCGGCGTAGTTGACCACGCGCGCCGTGCCCTGGATGTCGGAGACGAGCAACATGACATTGATGAAGAAAAAGATAAGAACTGCCGTGAGCGCCATCATCAGAAGGCGCACCGCCTGGCTGGCCTTCTTGGCGACAGAAGCATTCACAAGCTCACTCCTCCAAACGGTAAAAGCGCAGATAGCGCGCAGTGTGCCGAAATTCACGCGCGGACAACTCTACCATGATGGACCGAGAGCCTCAAACTTGATGCAGCCTATGGGGCGCAGCTTAATCGGAATATTCAATGAGCTACAAGACCTCTGCTATAAGTGCTCGGCGCCCGTTTGTTTTATCACTGCAGGTAGAAAGAGCGATGATGCGCGAATCAGGGCCAACGTCATCCATGTCCGCATGCACCGCCGTCTGCGAGATATGCGTGAGCAGCGTCTGCATCGAGGCCTGGTCCAGGTTTCCCGGCCCAAAGATAATGTCATCACTCGCAGCAAACGAACACACGGCAACGATGCGCAGCCGGAACGCCCCATCCTTTGTGTAGAGCGTGCCCGTGCGGTGCAGGTCAAAGAAGCCCCTGTCTAGAAACCGATCGACATCGCCAAACATCGCACCGTTATCCATGTGGTGCGCATAGAGCAGATTGTAGGGATCGGTCATCGCGCGGCTGTTGCGCGTATCCAAAAACACCGCTCCCGAAACCGCAGACTCCCCCAACACGTTTTTGTTGAGGTATTCCTGGTTATCTTTTCCCTGAACGAAGGGATAATCGATGTTGGTGCCATCGATGGTGACCCATCCGACAACGTCGGGATTTTTGGCCATCAGATCCTGCAGGCGTGCGCAATCGTTGGTCCCGGTGGGTTTGTAGTGCAGCAGCTCATCGCTGATGAACCCGCCGTTCATAACGTTGTTTGTATCCCACAGCGAATAGCCCCCGTACAGCAGCATGAGCAGCACGAGAAAGCCGGCAAACCACGTAAGCACGCGGTCGCCGGCTCTCGCCAGCCGAGCTATGCGTTTAAGCTCCATCGGCTGTAATCCTCGCTGTTTTAACGACGATTACGACGAGGACGGAAGAAGACCACGCCCATCACGGCAGCAAACGCGACGATTGCCGCATAGGGAACGACCGTCCGAATAACATCGGTCGGAACGGTAACATCCTTGGTGTTGGTAAAGATCACCGTGGTGTCGTAAGCACCGATAGCTTCCTCGACAATAGAGCTACCTTCTGTCGAATTGGTGCCATCACCAATCTTGTACGACGTCTTATAACCGTCGCCATGATAATCCGCCTCAGTTACGGCGAATTTATCCTCCGATGAGAGACCGTAAACGATGACGGATTCCCCATGCTTAAGGCTTACGGTAACCGCAGTTCCCGACGTAGCTGGAGTTTGGCTCATGGTGGTGGCACCGTTTTTCACAGTGGCGTACTCATAGCTCTCCCCGTCAGCGCCTTTAATCGTGAAGGTAAAATTAAAGTCCTTATTCTTGTCACCTTGGTTGCCCTTGACGACCTTTGTGATGGTCAGCTTATGGGTGACATATTTGTTCAAAAAACCTGCGGTCTTCTCGCCCGAGCCTGCTTCTGTTCTAAGAATACAGCCCTTAACAACATAGCCCGAACCGCCATTCTCTTCGTTTTCTACGTAAACATCCAGGAAGAGCTCCTTGTATGTAACGTTGAGACCGTCCAGCCCTGACGGCGTCTGCGTAATTTTATATCGATAGATACCCGGAGCCTTGAACAGAGAGGTTTTAATTTCGGCACTCAGTTTGGCGGTTATTGTCTTAGTTTTCTCACCGGTATTCTCTGTGCTTGTAAGGCCTTTGTTGGAAAAATTAACGGAAGTCGGCGAAAGCGTGACGGCGTCTGTCACTCCAGCATAAACGGGCATACCGCTCGTGCTCGTAAGCTCACTCTCCTCATCCGCCGGCGCAATCGAATAGTTAAACGTCGCATTAGGCACCACGGCATTCTCATTCATGGTAAGCGTCGAGGTGATCGTGACCTTGTTGTCTTTTACCGGCAGATGCGGTTGAGCGGCACTGTCCTCCGCCCACGCGGGCGCGACAACTCCCACCAAAGCCAGCAGCATCGTGGCAGCCACAACTGCAAATGCTGTCAGTCGTCTCTTTCCAGTTTTCATGTTGTATCCTTCCTCTCGGGCATATGCCCTTAATAAAACCAATCTCCGTGCCTACAGGTTCGACCTGCGCAGCACGCTGATCACGTTGCCCTTGATCTGCGAGCGGGCAATCGGCCCGTACAGGCGGCTGTCGTGGCCGCCCTCACGCAAATCTGCCAGTACAAAGAACTCATCCGTTCCCAGGCGCACGGGATAGTCCACAGCAGACTCATAGCGCGGCGTCGGCGTGGTGATGTCGCTTTCCACAACAACAGCCCCGTTAACCATGAGCTCGCCTTCCTCGGTAATCGTGACCTCATCACCGGGACGGGCAACCACGCGGCCTAGGCGCTCTGCGCCATCCGCGGTGTATACCACCACGTCACCCTCGTTGAAGCTCTGGCTGAACCTCCAGTAGAGCATGACGTCACCCGAACAGATACGCGGGGCCATCTCGCCAGTCGTGACTGCACCCACGCCCAAGACCACGCCAAAGAGCAGCCAGAGCGTCACGACAAAAAATGCCAAGCGCGCCAGAAAACCCACGATATCGCGCCGGTCGTCCGCTTCTCCCAGATCTGGCTCCGCATGGGCGCCCAACCTCACGTTCGACGCGGCCGAATACCGCGAGCCCCGGGGTCTTCCCTGCGGGGCCGCTCGTGCGGCTGGCCCATCACCAGCATTGCTGGCGCCATGTCTTCTCATAGGCGCCCGCCCCTCTTGGAGCCGCGGCGTAAACGCAGCGCAACCATGCCCGTAGCCAACAGCACGCCGGCGGCCAAAATCGCCAGGGCATAGATGGGGTTGCGCGTAATACCCGTAGGCACCGCGACCTGTCGGGAATTGGTGGCCTTAGCTTCAACGGCAACGGTCACACGCGGACCGTTGAGCGTGCCGCTCGCACCCGTAAGCTCGGCGTGGTACCCCAACGACGAATAATCGTCTTCGCTCACGGTATAGACCGCGTTGTAATCCAGCGCCTTAATCGAAACGGTCAGGCCGTCCTTAACGGCAAACGGCACGGTCGCCTTGCCCTGGCCATCGGCCGTAAAGGCCGTCTTGTTTTCCACGGTCTCGGCCCGATCATTCGGTCGCGCCACGAGCGCATGGCTGCCTTGGGCAGACGCATCCGAATACTCGATGGCGTAGGTCTGACCAGCCTTGAGGCCCGTAAAGGTCGCCGTCATCTTAAAGTAGGCACGCTTGTCGCCCATATTGCCCGTAACGCTCTTGGAAACCTTGAGTGTGTAGGTGCGCGGGGTGAATCGTGCGTATACGCATCCCGTATGGCGATCTTTTACGTTGTACGTATAGGTGGGTGAAGACGACAGCAGCTCCGGGGCGTCCGGATTCGATAGGTCGTACCAACCCTCAAAGTGATAGCCCTCCTTGGGAGCGGCCACCGCCTCCACAAACGTGCCGTCATCCACAAAGTAGGCAACGCCCGATTTTTTGTACGCGTCCTCGTCCTTGCCCGAGCCATCCCCGGCATCGATGGAGCCCTTTGCCCCCTTAAGCTTGGAGCTGACCGTGCCGCCCGTCGTTACGTTGCTCCACGTGCCATCGGCATTTTTAAGCTGGGCAACAAAGGCCTGACGATACTTCCATTGCGCCACGAACGTCGCGCCCTGGCTCTCGGGAATGTTTTCGACGGTTACCGCATCGCCCACAGCACCGGTATCCGGATTGACCTTCTTGCCCTTAATGGTAAGAGTGCCGGAATCCGTGGTGCCCTCGGGAGCTGTATGGGTCACCGTGTGTTTGGCATCGAAGCGAACGGCTTTTCCCGAGCCCGCGTACTCCCAGCCCATAAACTTCCAGTCGTCGTTTTGTCCAACGGCAGCATGGGAGGCATAGCTCGCTCCAGCGCCAGAAAGCTGTACGAAATCGCCCGTGGACTCATTGTACGGATCGTAGTGATACGCTTTGCCGCCGTTCACATCGTATTGAACGCCTGCCTTGGAAAACACGAGGTGCACTTTGTAGTGCTTTGTGACCTTGTCGACCTCAAAGCGATAGGTACCATCTTCCAATCTGGTCCAATGTGCGTCGTCGTCTGCGGAATAGAACTCGCCGTTGACAAAAGCACCGATAAAGACTGCCCCGTCATCGCGTTTGGCATCGACCATAAAGTAGGAGTTCTTCTCCTGTTTACCTACGTAGTTTTTGGCATAGGTAAAGTCCGCCGTCTTGGTATTGGCGTTATAAAAATACGTTCCGCTTCCGTTGGGCGTCGTGTATGTCTCGATGCGATAGAACTCCCTAAACGAGATATTGTCGAGGAAGTTGCCGGTCGAATTGCTCCCGTTGGCCGTGTTGTAGGCCACAAAAGCAAAGACGCTCTGGTTTTGGCCATCCGGAATGGTGTAGGTATAGTCGTAGTCAACCTTTTTGCTCTGCTCGAGCGCGTTGGAACCGTAGGAAGCCCACGCGTCGTTTTCGGACGCCATGATCCATACGCACCATTTTTCGGTATGCTCCGCATCGGCCGTCCATGAGAACGCGCTTCCGCTGGACGCATTGGCAAATCCGCCCACTTTGTCAAACTTGGTTGAATACAGGATGATCTTTTTGCTGCAGCCCGATTGGGAAAAATTGACCACATCCAAGCCGACATAGTTGTCGACGCTCATTTGAATCCATTGAACAATTTGCTGGTACTGATCGAGTGCCTTTTGATTGTCCTTGTACGGCTCGTTTTCTTGTCGCGGACCGATGATAAGGGCCATGGCGTCTCGACCCGAGCGGCCGCGGTGGTCGAGCCCCCACTCGTACTGTTTTCCCGGCTCGGTCGTCACATATTGGTAGAGCGAACTCGCCTCGTGTGCGTTGAGCTCGGCTGCATAGTCACCATCGGAGGGCGTAAACGTAACAGAATGCCCAACTGGGTCGATATAGTAGTCGTTCTTGGCAACGATCTCGATACGATGGTCCGTCTCGGTCGTACGCCAATGGGGCGAGCACAACGTAAACTTGCTGGGCCTCTGGTTCCCTAGATGTATATCCTCTTCAAAGCTGCCGTTAGCAATGTTCGTATTCTCGTTCTTAAGATTCGAGGTCGAGAACGCATAGTTTGTGAGCGTTGTCATGGTCTCGGACGAATTTTCCCAATACACCTTGGCAAAGTCGCTATAGATGTCGCGTGTGCCCTGCTTTTCCACGTGAACGTCGTTGACCAGATTACCAAACCACTCCCGGTATTGTTCGTTCTCCCCCGTAAGATTTGAATCGTAGCAAGTCAGCGCAAGCATCGTTTTGTCGGACGCTGCGGTATAGTCAGCCTGATAGGCAAACTCATCGTCTTCCTCGGGAAGATCTCGATAATAATGCGTGCTGTTGGTGCCAAAGGAGAACCAACCCTGTCCGTTAGAGCTTACGAGCCACACAGAAAGCGCGATGCGACCGTCGCTCTGTTCAAACGAAAAGTGGGATCCATCAGCACTGTTACCAGCAAATCCGCCGTTTGCAGCAAAGGGATCGCTGTAAACGGTGTACTGCTCAACGGTATTTCCCTGGGGCATCTTGACCTGCGCCTTAAGCCAAGCCCGCAGCTGCATAAGCTGGTCTTGGCCTGCGCTGTTAATCGACAGATTCTCCTGTTGAGGACCCATCGTGAGCATCAGCACGTCGTGGTCGGTTGCGGCGCGATGGTTTAGGCCCCACTCGTACGTGGCGCCGCTCTGGGTGGAAAAGGTGGTGTAGGTTGATCCAGGTTCAAAATAAAGATTGGTGCCCTGTGGCCTAAAATTCCACGCAAGCGCAAAGTGATTGCCGTTAGCTTGTTTGGTGTTCGTTTGGGGCTTGAGGAGCTGCGTGGAAAGCTCGAGCTTCATCGTCTCGCCGATTCTCTCATTCGGAGAGGTCGTCGACCAGCCAGTAGCTTGGTTAAGAAAGTTTGGGTTTGTTATAAGGTTGCCATCGTCACCGTACGCGCGCGAGGGCAACCCCCCCCGGCCATAACGAACACGCATAAGGCCGCTGCCAACATCATAAAGGTGCGGCGCATCGACGCAATATGACCGAAAGGACCCTGCACGGGCGCATCCCCCCCCAGCCGCAGCCCGAGCTTTCGCGCAAGCTGCACAAGTAGTTCGTTTAAGCTTTTTGATTCTACAACCAGCCCAGGGCAAAAGCAAAATCATGCGTGACCGATTTGCAGTCATTTTTCGCATCATTTTTCGCATTGTGCTGGTAGTGCGGCGAAAGTAGCTAAAAGCCCCGTCCTAAATTAGCTAGTTAAGGAGTTGGGCCATGGCGTTGACGAATTTTTGTACTTGGAGGGTGGGCTCGAGCGGATAGTGCAAAAAGACCGGCACCTCTCGCCCGCACAGGAACGGCACGCCCACAAAGGCCGGGTGCACCCCCGACCATGCGCCGCAGGTGAGCACCGCGTCGCCCTTTTCCTCTGCCTCGTTAAAGAGCGCAAAGTCAAAGCTGTCCACGTCGATCACGTCTACGCCGCCGTCGGCCAACAGATCGATACGCAGACTGTCCATAGCGTCGTTGCCGTGACGGAGCACGCGCAGGCGCATGCCCTCTAAGTCGGCAACTGTGATGCGCGTCTTGCGCGCCAGCGGGCTCGTGCGCGGCAGGTCGATATAAAACGGCACGTTAACGATGCGAAGCTTTTGGCAGGCGTCGCCCCAGCGTGGAGTAGAAAAACTCGACTGCACTACATCCACCTCGCGGCCCAAGCTGCGCATGACGGATTCGCGCTCGTCATAGAGGTCGCTTACCGGCACGATCTCAAATCGCAGCGATGGTTCCAGATCGTGGATGTCCGACCACATCGACAGCGTTTGGCGCCCCGGGCACATCATCGACACGCCCAGGCGCACGGCCCCGCCATCGCCTGCCGCGCGTCGGGCACGGCGCAGCGCGTCCTCGGACTGCCGCATGATCGAACGTGCATCGTCCACCAGCAGAGCACCTGCCGGCGTCACCTTAACACCAGAATGCGAGCGCTCGAACAACGTGATGCCGAACTCGGCCTCGAATCCCGACACCTGTTTGACGAGCGCCGGGGTCGACACGCGCAATTTTGCCGCCGCACGCGAGAAGCTTCCCAGCTCCGCGGCGGCCGATATGGCCTCGAGTCGTCGATCGTACACGTCAATCTCCCGTTTCCAGACGCATGGCAATGAACTGCCGAAGGGGGTCGTTTTGGCAGGTCACGCGCTCAATTGAGAAAAAACTGCATCGCACAGTATAAACCTACGGTTAACGCCATTCTAACAAATATGCAATTCACCTGCGCAAATGCAAAGCATACGATAACCAGCGAAAACCACGTGGGTCGGTTAATGGGAGCGACCCACCGGGAGGCACAAGAAGGGAAGTTCCTATGAGCAATTGGCTTAAGCTCGAGGGCGATGTCTGCGCCGTGACTGGCGCGCTCGGCGGTATGGGCGTCGAGATTTGCCGCGAGTTCGCCCGCAACGGCGCCAACGTCGTCCTGCTCGACCTGGACGAGGAGAAGGTCAAGGCTGCTGCCGCCGACCTCGCTGCCGAGTTTGGCATCCACGCCGAGGGTTACAAGATGAACGCCACCGACGAGGCCGAGGTTCAGGCCGCCGTCGACGCCACCATCGCCGACTTCGGTCGCGTCGACGTCCTCGTCAACACCGCCGGTATCCTGCGCTTCGCCGCCATGGAGGACCTGCCGCTCTCCGACTGGAATGAGGTCATCAACGTCAACCTCACCGGCTACTTCATCACCTCGCAGCGCTTTGGTCGCGAGATGATCAAGGCCGGCCAGGGCCGCCTGGTGCACATCTCGACCGTCGCCAGCCACTCCCCCGAGACGTTCTCGGGCGTGTACAGCTCCACCAAGGCGGGCGTCAACATGATGTCCAAGATGCTGGCTGCCGAGTGGGGCCCCTACGGCGTGCGCTCCAACTGCGTCGAGCCTTGCTTCGTTAAGACCCCGATGTCAGCCAACTTCTACGCCGATCCCGAGGTCGAAAAGAGCCGCAGCCGTCTGATCGCCACGCGTCGCATCGGCGAGGTCAGCGATATCGCCAACGCCGTCATGTTCCTGGCGTCCAAGCGCTCGGACTTTACCACCGGCGACGCCATCAAGGTCGATGGCGGCTTCTCCAATATGATGGGCGACCTCACCGCCAAGCCCGGCGGCCGTCGCGCCTATGCCGACAACTACCTTAAGAACAAGGGTGTCGAGCTCTGGTCCGATGAGTCCGGCGTCGCCAAGCCGACTGACCAGTAAACCAACCTGACAGGGAGGCCCCGCGGACACGCCCGCTCCTCCCCCGTATCGATCAGAAAGAGTCCAATGGCTTCCACCAACTCCAACAAGGGTCGCGCCGTCGTGCTTTCCGCCGCGTGCGTCACCATGTTCTTCATCAGCTCCATCGCGCTGTATTCCGTCGTGAGCAAGAACCTGCTCGCCGTCTACCCCGAGTGGTCGAGCGCCCTTACCTGGGCTTTCCCCGTCTTCCAGACCATCATGGCCGTGACGGGCATCTTCGCCGGCCGCATCTCCGATAAGATCGGCCCGCGCAACGTCGTGATCGCTGCCGCCGTGTGCTACGGCCTGGGCTGGTTCATGTCCGGCACCGTCACCGAGCCGTGGCAGTTCTACCTGTGGTTCTCGCTCGTCGCCGCTGTCGGCAACGGCCTGGGCTACAACCCGGCGCTCACCACCGGCCAAAAGTGGTTCATCGACAAGAAGGGCCTCGCCTCAGGCATCACCCTGGCCGCTTCGACCGCCGGCCCCGCCGTGCTGTCCCCGGTGCTCGCCTCGCTGCTCATCCCGAGCCTGGGCATCTTTGGAGCCCTTAAGGCGCTCGGCGTCATCTTCTTTGTGACGATTGCCGCCTCCGCCCTGTTCCTGAAGGCCCCCGAGGCCGGTTGGCTGCCCGAGGGCTTCGAGGCCCCCAAGGGCGGCGCGCATGCTGGCACCTTCGGCGACCTCACCCCGGGCGAGATGGTCAAGACCCCGCGCTTCTGGGTCCTCATCGTCACCTTCGCCTTTGCCGCCACCGCAGGCACCCTGCTCGTGGGCAAGGTTGCCTCCATCGCCGCCGTCCAGCTCTTCGCCGACCCTACGAGCGCCGCGGCCGTCGCCCTCGGCGGTGTGGTGGTCTCCGTCAACACCTGCGCCAACCTGGTTGGCCGCCTGTCCTTTGGCCAGATCATCGACAAGCTCCGCGCCTATAAGTCGCTGCTCATCAGCCTTGTCGTCACCATCGTCGCGCTCGTCATCATGTCGATGAGCTTTACGCAGGCCATGTTCTTTGTGGCGCTTGCCCTGCTCGGCTTTAGCTTTGGCGCCCTGCTCGTCATCTACCCGCCGCTCACCGGTGGCGCCTTTGGCACCAGCAACATCGGCGTCAACTACGGCATCATGTTTTTGGGTTACGCCGCTTCCACCTGGATCAGCCAGCCCATCACCGCCGTGCTGTACCACGCCGAGGCCGGCAGCGCCGCCTACCAGCAGTCCTTCTACGGCGCCATCGTGATCGCCGCCATCGCCGTCGTGCTCACCCTCTACATGATGGTTTCCGACAGCAAGAAGAAGTCCGCCTAGTTTTACCGATGCGACAAAGGGACAGCCCCTTTGTCGCATTCCACCGGTCACCAGTATTAAGGAGTCGAAATGTCTGAGCTCAACCCCGTCCGCATTGCCGTTATCGGCGCCGGCGCCATGGGCCGCAACCACATCCGCTTTGTCACCGAGGAGTCCGAGGCCGAGCTCGTCGCCATCGCCGACGCCTTTGAGGGCGCCCGCGCCACGGCCGAGGCCGCCGGCGTGCCGTTTTATACCGATCCCGCCCAGATGATGGACGAGGTTAAGCCCGAGGCCGTCATTATCGCCACCCCCAACGACCTGCACCTGGGCGTTGCCCGCGAGGCCGTGAAGCGCAACATCGTGCCGCTGGTCGAAAAGCCGATCTCCAACGACCTGGAAGATGCCCAGGCCTTCGCCGCCGAGGCCGAGACCGCTGGCGTGCCCGTGCTCGTGGGTCAGCACCGTCGCCACAACCCCTTCGTCAACAAGGCCAAGGAGATCATCGAGTCCGGCGAACTGGGCAAGCTCACCGTGTCGAGCTTCCACTACATGATCTACAAGAACGACGAGTACTTCGATGTCGAGTGGCGCCGCAAGAAGGGTGCCGGCCCGATCCTGGTCAACCTGGTGCACGACGTCGACCTGCTCCGTTACCTGCTGGGCGAGCCCGTTGCCGTCCAGGGCATGCAGTCCAGCGCCGCCCGCGGTTTTGAGACCGAGGACTCCGCCGTGGTCAACGTCCGTTTTGCCGATGGCGCACTCGCGAGCATGACCATCTCCGACGCCACCGCCAGCCCCTGGAACTGGGAGGCCACCGCTCGCGAGGATCCGCAGTATCGTCCCTTCGACGCCGACGCCTACTTTATCGGCGGCACTAAGGGCGCCCTTTCGCTGCCCCGCCTGCACCAGTTCTCCTACGACGGAGCCTCCAACTGGCACAAGCCGCTGCAGATGGAGATTCCGGCCGTCGACCCGGCGCTGCCGCACAAGATGCAGCTCAAGCACTTTGTGAAGGTCGTTCGCCGCGAGGTCGAGCCCGTCGTGACCCCCGCCGACAACGTTAAGACGCTCACGCTGCTTAACGCCATCAAGGAGGCCGCCGAGACCGGCCAGCTTGTCGAGCTGTAATGCCTTAAGAGCGGCCGCGGCAGAAACCCCATGCCGAACCCCTCGGTCCGCCACAAATATGCCCCTCTTCTTTGCCCCGCGAGCAGCCTCCTGCCCGCGGGGCTTTTTGCTACCTTAACGACGATTTTTCTGGGGCGGGGGCTATTTTGCACCTCGGCTTGATTCGTTCGCCACCAAATGGGCCTATCTACTACGTTTAACCGATTACCCTCAACCATGCCGAATTTCGCGAAATTAAAACCGCAGGTAGACGGCTTGCCGATTTTCGGAAAACCGGGGGATGGTCGACCCATACGGTTCAAACGTAGTAGATAGGCCCCTTTCGTAGCGCAACCCCAAAACAGTCTTTTGGGACGGGTGGTATCCTTGGTAGCCCTGTGCTGCAAACGCACCTTAAACGCAAGGAGTCCCATGGATCTTATCGCCCAGCTCGCCCGCGAGCTCAACCTTAAGGCCGCCAACGTCGAGGCTGCCGTCAAGCTCATCGATGAGGGCAACACCATCCCCTTTATCTCGCGCTACCGCAAGGAAGCAACGGGCGGCATGGACGACGTCGCCCTGCGCGCGCTCGACGAGCGCCTGTCCTACCTGCGCAATCTTGAGCAGCGCAAAGAGGACGTCATTCTGCTCATCGACGCCCAGGGCAAGCTCACGCCCGAACTCGAACAGCAGATTCGCGAGGCCACGCAGCTCCAGCGTGTCGAGGACCTCTACAAGCCCTACCGCAAAAAGCGCATGACCCGCGCGCAAAAGGCCCGCGAGGCCGGCCTGGAGCCGCTCGCCAACATGATCATCATGCAGGCCTCGGCCAAGGGCAGCGCACTCGACGCCGCCGCGGCATACGTCAACGAGGAGGCCGGCTTCGACACGCCCGAGAAGGCG